>JBAUHD010000239.1:0-34679 GCA_049680085.1 Acidobacteriaceae bacterium | reverse complement strand
GGTATTGAGACCAAGCTTGAATACTCGTATGTTCCGGATGAGTTGGCTCAGGGTGTTCCTGAGAAAGAAGCGCGCTCCGGGCCCATCGGCCTGGGCTATCGCGTCCCCATGATTCTCTGCTCGCCGTGGAGCCGCGGCGGGTGGGTCAATTCCCAGTTATTCGAGCACACCTCCACCCTCCAGTTTCTTGAGCGCTTTGTGGAGGGCAAATACAACAAGAGAATAAGGGAATCGAACATCAGCGAATGGAGAAGGGCGATTTCCGGAGACCTTTCTTCCGCCTTTCGCCAGTATGACGGCAAGAGGCCGTCGCTTCCCTTCCTCAATCGAGATCAGTATGTCGAGTCCATCCAGCGCGCGCGCTATAAGGAAGTTCCTTCCGATTACAAGGCCCTGACCGCGGAACAGATCGCAAGCGTGAATCATGACGCCCGCCGCTCCGGCCTGATTCCAGCGCAGGAGCCGGGCGTGCGGCGGGCCTGCGCGCTTCCATACGAGCCATATGCCGACGGCCATCTCGATCGCCACGGAAAAAAGTTCGAGCTGGAGATGCGCGCCGGCAATCGCTTCTTCGGCGAGCGCGCCGCCGGCTTTCCATTCAACGTTTATCTTTACGGAACCAGGGAGACGACCGCCTCCACCGCGCCCAGCCAATCCCGCCCGAACATGATCTCCGCAACGTACGCGGTCAAGGCCGGCGGCGCACTCCGCGAGTCAACCAAGCTTTCCGAGTTCGCCGGCGACCGGTACGATATCGCCATCCACGGCCCGAATGGATTTTTCCGCAAATTCACCGGAGACCATAATGACCCAGCCATCGAAGTAACCTGCAGCTATCATGCGGATGGCCGGAAGTTATCCAGCGATATAGTACTTGAGATAACTCACAAGGGCGGGAGCCAACCCTACACGATACAGATCACCGATAACTCATATCACGCGCAACCAGTCATCCGAACCATCGCCCCTGGAACTGCAAATGACGGGACTATCCTCGACCTGTCTCACCAGCACGGTTGGTACGACTTCAGCGTAAAAGTTGCGGGGGCAAATGGCTTTGAGAAACGCTACGCGGGGCACGCGGAGAGCGGCAGCCCAAGCTATACCGATCCCCTGATGGGCGAGGTATAGCGATCAAGCGGCTAAATGGCGGTGAATAGAGTCTGCTGCGAACCGCTCTCCGCCCCAATTTACCTGCTAACGCCGAATATATAGAGGGAATTTTCGGTCTTTTGTTGCAAAGTCGCACGGAGAGTCTCTTTATCCAATTGAATTTGCGAGAATTTCCGCATATTTTCTCCAACCGAACAACCTCCCGAACAGAGAAATATTATCGCGATATCAGGGAATCGGCTTTCCCTGATATCGCGATTACGAGGCTGGCGGCAGGGCACGCCAGCGCGAGAGCGCATAGCGGATCGCGCCCGCGGTCTCGCTCTTCGCAGGCAAGGAGTGGAGGGTCTTCTCCCATCAACTTCGCAGTTCCTTCAGCAGCGGTCTGGCTCGCGCCTGGCGAAACACTCCGTCTTAGATCAGCGGGCTTGCCCCGGATCTCTTCTTTGATGGGCGCGGCATGGATGACATGGTTCTCGTGGAACTTGCGTCTTGCATGTGCCCAGCAGGCGGCTTCCATGTAGGCCCCACTCGCCAGCGTCAAACGCGCCGCCCACAACCCACTTCATCTGCTTGCGTCAATGGAGCGATCTTCAAGCCACTCGCTTAACCATCGCAGAGGAGCTCGGCGTACGCTTACGTTCGTTCCAAGGGCTCAGCATGAACAGCCCGACACCTACGACTAGCGCGCCTCGATGATCGCCGACTTAGCTCCAACGCCGTGTGCATCGAAGGCTTCGACGGTAAAGTAGTAATGCTGGCCCACATTCAGGGATCGGATTGAAACCGAGTTTCGACCGTAAACCAGCCACGACGAGTAGAGCTTGTCGGGAGCGATGCCCCACCGGATGTTTAACCCTGGCTCCCGGGTTGGGCGTCCCAGGTGACAAGCGCATCTCGCCGGTCCGGTTCACGCGCTACTTTCACGCCGGTTACGACAGCTGGCGAGTTACCAGCAACATTGCCGAAGATACGGAAGTCGGAGATTGCCAGATGGGGGGTGGGAACGTGCAGGCTTTTGAAACGAACGTAGCGTCCTTGAACAGCGTGCGCCAATTCGACGTAGTCGTTCGGCGTATCGAGCTTATCGTGGCTTCGGTCCCGGAGAGTCGTCCACTTCTTCCCATCCAGCGACGATTCGACAACGTATTGCTCATAAAGGCCCTTTGGCCGGCCATAGAGATTCGACTTGTAGTCGTGGTAATTGATCTGAAATGCGCGAATCGTCGCCGGTGTTTCGAGGTCGATCTCCAGCCATTATCTCGGCCCATTGTTCTGAGCGACCCAGAAAGTCTTTACCTGCTCATCGGTCACTTTGTCTGGAGTGAAATCTTCAAGATGTGATGAGGCCGTTACCGGCTTCTTATAAGAAAGGAGCATCCAGCCCGTGAACGCACCCTTTTTCTCCGGCGAGTTCGGCGCGTAGTGCGGATAGTCGCCGAAGGCCGTATCGGCATACATCATGCCATCCCTATCGAAGAACGTCGGGAACATGCCGATCCGGCGCTCATACTTGTAGTTCACCGCAATCGCCATGGTGGCAATTCTAAATACATATGGCGGCGGATGCAGTCTGGAGCGAACTGCTCTCCGATCTCATTCCCTGCTAACAGGGAATTTTACGGGGAATTTCGAGGTTTTGGGCTCCGTTTGTGCCTAGGTGCCGCACGCATGCTACACATTTCGCTGTGTTTAGCTCGACGTGACGGACCATCGGGGCGCAAAAAGAACAGGGAATTTTCTTGAGATATCAGGGAATTGAAGTTCCCTGTTAATTGTTCAAGCAGTGAAAGTTTGTAAATATTTTTTCTGACTTGTCGCGAAAAGCGCCCCAAATTTCCACTATATAAGTAGAGCAATTTTTTTAAGGGCGGCCTTCATGAAAGCCGGAGGCTGGATTGGTGGCCAGCATGGACCTTGCTTCAGCACCCGTGACCGCGCCGGCGCATCGCCGGATCTCTCGCTCGTTTCCTGGAACTTTCCGCAATCGAGGTGGCTGTAGAAGGTCAAGGGTTTTTCCGGTAGAGAAATGCCGCACGGAGCAGACGAAACGGTTGATTCTCAATCTGCCGCCGCGCACCCTGAAATCGCATGCGGCAAGCGTCGCGTTTCCGGCTTGGTTGCTGGACCACGACCCGGCAAAGCAGATCATCTGCGCGAGCTACTGGAACACCGCGTATTTCCTTCAGTTGATTCAGTACACGCACCACATCTTCTCCCCGCAGGCGTTGCCCGGCCAGGCTCTCCCGCGTGTAGATGTCCACGACCGTCAGAGAACAGAAAAGCCGGGGCACAGTCCACAGAGGAATCGGGCGTGTGAAGGCGGAGTATAACGAGGAGGAAATGCCTCTCTATCCAACCTTCGCACGCGTTCTTGAGAAGTGGCGGATGCAATGTCCTGCCAGTGAGGGGGAAATGGGTCTTACCGAATCTCAACACTTGGGCGGAGTCTGGCACTAGTCTGTTTTACAGAGAGAAATCCTTGTCCCCGCGGGAAAGAAGATCGGCTTTCCTCGACTGGACTGGCATACTTTCCGGCACAGCTAATGCTCGCTGCCTGCGCTGTTCGCATTTTAGCATGCATATCACATCGTTACCGATTCAAGGCTTGAAACGGTCCTTCTAATCCGGGACAGCTTCTCCCTCTCTCGCGACTCGAATTCGGTGATCCGAAAAGCTACGATGCATGCTGGGCACGAACACTTGTGGCATATGGCATGAAGTACAACTCTTAGTTGCAACTGGACACGAAGATTTCGCGCTGGATTGCGCCACTGTCCCCAATTGTGCTGGACCGGATGAATGACAACTCAGGCAAACATGATCGTAGTCTGACTGGTTTGTGTCTAATGGCTTGTGGGGATCGTGACAAGCTATACACGTCAAGCGGGAGTCCTTTTTATTCCAGCATTTACTCTGTTCCAATCGATAGGGTTCAAAGCGTGGTCTGGTGTCGCTATTCGGTGCGACCCACAACATTACATCCCAATAGGAGCCATGACAAGCTCCGCAAAAATCGACCGATTCCTCCGGTGTTAGCTCCTGAGGGTTAAATATCTTAAGCTGCATCTTTGCTCCCGCTGCCTGAATATGGCCTGTTGCTACTCCTTGGATCGAATCTATGTGAGCGCGTCCAGGCCCATGACATGCCTCACATTTCACTCCAGGGATCAGTTTCGATTCATCGAACGTTTTCCCCGTTCCTGATTCGGTGGTGTGGCAAGCAAAACATTGATACACCTCCGCGCGCCCTACCTGTCGGTCCATTGCCTCTTCCGTGGTCATTGGAGAATCGAGAGCGCGACCAGGGGTGAAATCTAAGCCATTAAGCGTGTTAAAATAAGTCACCCTTGCTTCGTAGGTTTCACCATCTTTTCTTTCGAATAGCCATGACTGCGCTACGTTCGATCCGAAAGCCCATTTGATGGTGGCCATCTCAGAACTGGAGTCTGCTAGAACGCTGTAGATACTCGTTCCGGATTTGGTCAGGATTTCGTATCGATATTTGTTGTGTGCAAATGTGAGAACTGGATGTCTCCGCAAAACAGAAGATTTACTTGCCGGCATTGCGGCGTGTGCCATGGGTGTCGACTCAGCACTTTGAACAATTGCATCGTGGCACCGAGCGCACCCCTTCTCTCCGGCATAGAGGTTTCGCGAATACCGTGTTTGGGTTGGCCAGAATGTGGGCTGACTCACTCGATCTGATGTATCAAACTGGCCAAAAAGTATTGCAGGCAGCAGTAAGCACCACGACACAATAAGAAGTGCGACCAACCTCGGCGCACGGCTCACGCATGATCGCTGAGGCTGGTAAGCGGAATAACTGAACATTCCGCATATTGATTTCATGTACTGGCGATCGATGATCATGATGGCAGTTGCGTCACTCTCTCCAATAAACGCGCTCCTAATTGAGCCATACTCTGAATACGTAAGCGAAGTCGCCGGGGCTTTCTGGCGGCAATGCGATTCGGAGCCCATCCGCATTCTGCCGCCACGTGAGCTTCGCGTCGCTGCCAAGCAGCGAGATATTCGCAATCTCACCTTTTGCAAGAAGATTGGCGCTTGTCCCCAGCGACTTAATCGTCAGTTCGTTACTGTCCTTCGGCCAGCCGAGTGCGGTGGCGTAGAGGGTCTTCCAACGGGTGGTAAAGCGGATGTCCTGCGCCACAAAGTTGAGGGCTTTTTCGTCGCCGAAGTTTCCACCCTTTACGCGCGTAGGACCTTCTCCGTAAATCTTCCACGGTCGCGTGCCATAAATCGCTTCGCCGTTGACTCCGAGCCATTTTCCGATGGCAAGCAGGCGGCCGACGACCGGCTCGGGAATAACGCCGTCGGCGGCAGGCGGAATGTCGAGTAACAGACTGCCATTTTTGCTGACGATGTCTACCAACTCAGTAACGATCCAGCCGGCGGATTTGTAATCAGGATTCTGGATATAGGACCACGATTTCCAACCAAGTGCGTCATCGGTCAGCCAGTTATAAGGAGTGAGTTCCGCGAGGCTGCCGCGTTCTATATCCAGAATGCCGACGCCTGACGGGACATCACTATTCTTATAAGTGATGCTAACTTCTTCCTGCCATCGTTCCGCCTGGTTGTAATAGTAGGAGAACAGGCTTGTAAGATGGCGCTCGTCGATGATGTTTAGCCGGCTATCAAAGTAGAGAAGGCTGGGGTGGTACTTATAAATGACTTCCCGGGTCTTCGCCACGAAATTGTCCTGAAACGTCTGCGGCGGCGGCGGGGTCTTCGTGGGGGATTCCCCATAGACGAAAGGGCTGCCGGGCGCCGGCGGCCCGTAGAGTCCCTGGTATTTCGGATTGGAACAGTCAAAGGACTTGTTCATCGTTGGATACCAACCCCACAGCCATTGATGGTGGAATGTGGTGATGAATGTCAGACCTTCGTTGCGGATTGCCCTGCTTAATTCGCCGACTACATCGCGACGGGGGCCCATGCGGGCGGCGTTCCACTTGTTTACTTGCGAGTCCCACATGGAAAATCCGTCGCAATGTTCCGCAACGGGTCCGGCAAATTTCGCGCCTGATTTGCGGAACAATTCCGCCCATTCTTCGGGGTTGAATTTTTCCGCGTAAAAGCGAGGAATGAAATCTTTGTACCCAAATTTTGAAGGAGGCCCATACACCAGGTTGTGGAACTTGTTACAGGCTGTTCCCTCGATATACATGTTGCGGGAATACCACTCGTATCCAAAAGCAGGCACCGAAATAACGCCCCAATGGAAGTAGATACCGAACTTCGCGTCCTGGAACCAGGACGGAGTCGTATGTTGGATCAGGGAATTCCATGCCGGTTCCCAGGCTTTCTCAGCGTACAGGGAGCCGGGAACGCCAAGCGCCGCTGCTGTCAGCCCCGCCAGTTTCAAAAAGCTTCGACGATTAAAATCTTGATTCATGGAGAATTCCTCACTTGAATAGGCGTTGTGTGATTGGAGCCGGAGAAGAGATAAACTCGTTCATCTCCCCATCCATCCGCCATCTACTGTCAAAACAGCCCCGTTCATGTAATCGGAAGCTGCCGAAGCCAGAAAGACCACAGGCCCCTTGAAATCTTCAGGCGAACCCCAGCGGCCCGCGGGGATGCGGGATATAATAGCCGGATTCCGCACAGAGTCATTGCGCAGTGCTTCCGTGTTGTCCGTCGCAATGTAGCCGGGCGCGATCGCATTGACCTGGACGCCTGCGCCGGCCCACTCATTGGCCAGTGCCTTTGTAAGCTGGCCGAGGCCGCCCTTTGCCGCGGCATATCCGGGTACGGTAACACCGCCCTGAAAAGTAAGCAGCGACGCGATAAAGATAATCTTGCCCTGACCGCGCTTCACCATGTCTTTGCCAATCTCGCGGCTAAGAATGAACTGCGAACTTAAATCGACCTCCAGAACGCGATCCCAGAATTCGTCAGAGTGTTCGACCGCCGGTTTGCGCAATATCATCCCCGCATTGTTAACCAGGATGTCGATGGACGAAAAATCCGTCTTGATCCGATGGATGAAGCTATACAGGGCCTTGCGATTGCCGAAATCGCACGCGTAACCATGGAAATTGCGTCTGCGAGCGCGCACTTCGCACTCAACATGGCTGTCTTTGGCTTCAAGAGACGCGCTGACGCCGATTACGTCCGCTCCTGCTTCAGCCAGAGCGATAGCCATTGCCATTCCGATGCCACGGCGGGATCCAGTGACCAGAGCAACCTTGCCATCGAGTTTGAATAAGTCAAGCGTATTCAAGAATCAGTTCTCCGAGCACCGCAGCAGAATCTTCATAACGGGGCCGCCAGCCTCCAACTCGCGCATCGCCTGAGCCAGGGACTCTAAAGGTTGAACCGCCGTGACAATACGGTCGAGAGGTAGTTTCCCCGAAGCCGCCAGCGCGATGGCAGCCTCGAAATCCTCCGGTTCGTATACGCGCGCACCGCGCAGTTGCAATTCACGCCAGAAGAACCGGAAGAGATCGATCTTGGGCGGTTGCGAAAAAATCGCGACGACCACGATACGTCCGCGTACGCGAGGAAGCTGCGTCAACAGTTCCGCGCCTGCCTGAGATCCGGAAACTTCAAAGACCACATCGGCGCCGGCACCGCCGGTTTCCTCCATCACCTTCTGCGCCAGATCGCTCTCATGTGGGTTGATAGCATCCAGGCCGAACTCGCGAGCCAGATTCACGCGGAAGGGATTGACTTCGCTGACCACCACGCGCGCACCCCGACTCTGCGCGACAAGTCCGACCAGCAATCCAATTGGGCCGCCGCCTAACGCTACGACGTAATCATCTTTTGTGACCTCACCCCGCCGCACATCGTGACAAGCGACCGCGATCGGCTCGATAAGCGCACCGTGATCGAGACTGACAGACTCAGGCAAGCGATGCAGTGTGTGAGCCGGGACTGTCCAGAAACCTTGCAGCGCCCCTGGAACATCGATCCCAATAAATTTCAAATTGTGACATATATGGCTATGACCTGCTCGGCAAGCAGGGCAATCGCCGCAGGGGGCGAGCGGGCGCACAGTTACACGATCGCCGGGCATGAAATCCTTCACGATGGAACCAATCGCAACAATTGTCCCTGCCATTTCGTGACCCAATACCTGGGGCATATGGACGCGGTGATCCATGGCGCCGTGGAAAACATGCAGGTCGGTGCCGCAGATGCCACAATAGGAAACCCGTATCTGGACCTCTGATGGCCCTGGTGGAACCAGCGTGCATTCGCCGATGCGAATCGTTTGGCTTCCCTCGTAAAATGCCGCGTGGAATTGACTCACCGGGCGCTCTCCGAATCTCTGCGCACCACCATCAGCAAGTGTTCGCAGGCTAATACTGTCTCGTTCCGCTGATTGAAGACTTCGCACAATTCAACGACGATGCCGAAGCGAGGCAACTTGGTGCTGTCCCGCTTCTCTTTGATCGTCACACGGACGTGCAATGTATCCCCGATAAAGACAGGCTTGATGAAGCGGAGGCGATCATAACCGTAGCTAAAGGCTTCAGAATTCACTTCTCCGGCTGTCATCCCTACAGCCACGCTGAAGATCAGGGTGCCATGTGCCATTCGCTGCCCAAACGGTTGGGTTTTGCACCACTCCGCATCCATGTGGTGCGGATAAAAGTCGCCGGTCTGGCCGGCATGCATGACGATATCCGCCTCGGTGATCGTCCTGCCGAGTGTTTCTCGAGTGAAACCGAGCTTGTAGTCGTCAAAGTGACGAGTCACGATCATAGCTGACCCCCAAATCTTTCGTGATTCTAGCTGCGCTTTCCTGCAATTCTGAAACCAGCAGGTTAATGTCGGCGCCGTTCTTGCCACCGCTCAGAAAGGCGATAGCCAGCGCCGCGGTCGCGCCAATAGCTGGGTTGCCAACCAGCACTGCTATGTCCTTCATGCCAGCCAGTTCCTCGCTGCTCGACAGCGCGTAGCGGTTTCGGCGAATCTTTTTCAGCTCTTCGTGAAAAACCTCTCGTTCCGTCGCAGACAATTGCGCATAATCGGGGTCCTTAGCGAGGTGGTCTTCGAGAGCCTCAGGCAGAAGATACGCTAGAAGTAGGCGCCCGGAATTGGTCAGAACGGACGAAAACTGTCCACCGATTTCGTGAGTGAAGCGCACACGAAGTGGACTTCCCACATTGAGAAGCACCACGATGTGTCCGCCGCTAAGCGCACTCAAATGCACGGATTGCCGGACTGAATCAGCTAATTCGCGCATTGGCTTTCCGGAAACTGTGATGAGGTGCTCGACCGGAGAATGGGTGTGCGCCAGTTCGAATAGCTTGAGCGATAAACGGTACTGCCCTGAAACCGGATGGCGCATGACATATGACCGGTTTTCGAGCCGGTTGAGTATACGGAATACCGCGCTTGGCGCCTGCCCTAATGCACCCGCAATTCCGGTCAGTGATAATGATGTCTCTGAAGCAGCCAGGAGTTCAAAGACATCGAGTCCCTTATCGAGAGCTGGCACGGAATAATCTGGACGAGACTTCTTTACTTTCGAGGCCTTCGCGGATCGAGCAACTGAAGTTTTCATAGTTCGAGTTTGCATTGAATTACCTACTGTGCGCCATCCCCACAACGATCAAAGACAAAAAAATCAAGAGACTTCCACCGCAGAGAATCCACGTCCCGCGTTGTCCTGCCGATTTCCACTCCCCCGTCAGGAAGCCCGCCGCACTGCTGCTCAGGATCATGGCTCCTATAAAAAGCGGCCAACCATCCACGGAGCCAATCCTTTGTTCGCCCAACCCATATATGGCAAGCCCTCCGTACCAACATGCTCCCATGGCTATCCCATACATCCAGTGACTGCCCACGGAGGGTTGCCAAAACAGCCTGGCGCTTCGGTTACGCCGCAGCATAAAGGCACAATACACAAAATTGGCGAGCGCCCCTCCTGTGGTGGTCGGCGCCATGACCACGTTGGAGGCCCAAACCGAAGAAGCGCCCATCTGGCGTGCGGTGCTGACCATGTCGGAGGTGAGGGCGATTGCATCACTGAGCAGGGAGGACAGGATCCCAGCAGAAATGGCGACAATCAGACCGATTGCGAATCGTCTCCGGCCACCATGGCTCGAACCGCTCTCTCTGGATTCGGCACGCTCCCGAATTGATCCCGCGATCGAGACCAGCGCGATCCCGATTAACATTGCGCACGCACCCAGCAGGTAAAGGTGGATTCGAGAGTCGGAAACGTCCTGTTCCGGCTGAATGAGGAACGGCGTCAGCGATCCCAACAAGGCGCTCAAGCCGAGGATGATGGCGAACCCCAGTCCGATTCCGAGCATCCGGAAAGCAACTCCCACCAGCGCGGCCCCAACGCCCCATCCAATTCCGCACACGGCGATGAGAACCAGCGATCCCAGCGGCGCTAGTCGATAGACTTCGGCTGGGGAAGGAACTGTCGCGACAGTGAGAATCCAAGGAAATAATACCAAGCCAGTCAGAGTAAAGACGAACCAGATATTCTCATGGTTCCACTTGCGGGCGTACTTCATTGGTACTCCGAATGCGCCTTGCAATGCGCCGCCCATCACCGCCAGGACTGCCCCCATCCACGCGGCTGCATTCATGTCTTTCGTGCTCCTTCCATGCAGACTTCATCAACCAGTCGCTGTGCACGTTGGAGGATTGTGGAGGTAGGTTCCTCGCTATCGAGAGCCTTCTGAACCATCCCATCGATCACCGCCGCTAATTCAGACCAGTTGCTGCGGCGCGGCAGCTCTCGCGCTTCCTCATGAAGTTCCTCAAGGCACTGGTAGAACGGAATCCGGGCGTTTACTTCCAGATCGGACCAGGTCGATTTCCTGCAGCCGATTCCCCCCTCAAGAGTGAGCAACTTATCCATCTCCGGGCCGGAGCAATGGCGAAGGAACTTCCAGGCTATTTCGCGATGTTTGCTTCCGGCGGCGATGCCCAAGACCCAGTAAGCATTCAAGGACGCGCGCGGGCCTCCGCCGGATGGAACCGGGGCAACGGCCACGCATCCCTTTACTTTCGATTCAGCGATGGTTTCCGACATGGAAGCGAAACCGAACCAGTTCACCATCATGGCTACTTCGCCAGCGGCGAATGCGAAGCCTGACTTCACGGAATCAAACACGCGCGATTCAGGATGCACTGCGCCTGTATCTTTCAGCAGGGCGCGATAGAAGTCCAACGCCTCACGGGCCCGCGGTGTATCCAGCCGCACGCGTCCGGAATCTTCGAAGAGTTCTCCGCCGCGCGTCCACAGTTGCAGGCAGAAATCGTAAACGGTGTTATGACCGTCAGGGAATGCGGCAAAGGCGGTTCCGTAGAGAGACTTCTCCGGGCGCGTAAAGTACTGTGCGGCGCGGCGGAACTGCTCCCAGGTCCGCGGGACGTCGAGCGGTTCTCCGTATTGTTGAGCAAAGCCATCGCGCTCTGCCGGTTTCTCAAAAAGGTCTCTTCGATAGATCAAGCATTCCGGGCCGTCATGATAGGGCAATCCCAGTACTCGGCCATCGAAGCGTTGCAGCCTTAACAATGAATCGCTCCATCCCTGTGGGTAACCTTCCGGAGGCGCCGCATCAAGTAATGGCGCCAGGTCCGTGAGCGCCCCCGATTCCGCGGCTTCGGCCAGCCAATCTGTGCTGACCAGCGCAGCATCCCAATAGTCAAGGTGCAAACCGCGATTTACAAACAGAGATTCGTGCAAGGAATGTAGGTCCAAAGGGATCGCTTCTAACTGAAGCGATGTCTGATGGAGCCGCTCGAAACTGTCCCATTGCTTCGCAAACGACAATTCAAACGGCTCGAATTTGCGGACGGCGATGCGAAATGCTCTGTCCCGATTTATCATCTGAGTTCTCACAACAGCTTCAGCTTAATTTCGTTCCGCTGGACGCGCAGAGGTCAAACTCCTCGGTAATGCTGTCCGTATGCTGCCCCACACGCGGGGCTCCATCGGAGCACTTGTAAATCTCGCCATCGATACGGATGGGGCAGCGAGTGGTGCGGAGAACAGAACCATCGCGGCAGGTCACATCCTGGATCATATCGAGAGCATGGAACGCCTCGTGTTTCATGAGGCGAGGCCACGTAAAGACATCCGAACACCAGATATCGGCGGGCTCCAGGATGGCGAGCCATTGATCGGTGCTCCTTGTTTTCAGGTGTTCGGCGAGAATTCCCTTGATCTCGTCGCGGCTCTTGAACCAGGACTGCGGATCGGCATAGGAATTCACGGTTGGACATCCGATGAGTTCGCCAAGCCTGGTTACAGATCCCATTGCGAGAGCGAGAAAGCCGTCGGTCGTCTGATAAATTCCATATGGAGCGCCAAGATAGGCGTTGCCATTATTGATCGCGCTGCGCTTTGGCGACTTGCCGCCGTCATTGAGGAATGTTGTCATCAGTTCAAATTGCGCATCCAGGATTGACTCCATCAGGCTGACTTCAACTCGGCCGCCGCGCCCGGTAATTCCGCGACGCACAAGACACGCCAGAATACCTTGGACGAGGTGTGCTCCCGCAAATAGGTCTGCAACCGAGAGGCCAAGCGGAATAGGAGGCTGATCCGCGTTTCCGTTCAACCACGGAAGACCAGAGAGAGCTTGGGCGAGTAGATCTTGTCCAGGCTTGTCTCGCCAAGGTCCGGTCTTTCCGTATCCGGTGACCTCACCGTAGACCAGCTTCGGGTTATCCTTGCTCACGGTCTGGTAATCGAAACCAAGTCTTTCGATCACGCCGGGTCGGAAGCTTTGAATCATAACGTCGGCATGCCTGATTAGCGCGCGTACGAGTTTCCGGTCGCTATCGTTTTTTAAATCGGCCGCCAAACTCTGCTTGTTACGATTGATGGAATGAAACAGGGTGCTGTCGCCGTCCAGAGCGAGATTGGAGATGTAAAGCTGCCTACTAAGGTCGCCTATTTTCGGACGTTCAATTTTGATAACTCGTGCTCCCATATCAGCCAACCGAAGAGCAGCTGAAGGTCCCGCCAGAAACTGGCTGAAATCCAATACATTTAAGCCATCGAGCGGTTTCATTCATGACTCCGTATTGAAGCAGTTTTCTGGTTTGTGGGACCATTCGAAAATTTGGGACAAGGATCGGACGCTGCCTGATCAGGATCGAAGATGTTCGACACCGTGAATACAACGCTTCGGTAGCCCGGCAGGTGGGCATCCTGGATAATCCGGCCGGCCCCGATGAGAACAATAGGCCGAGGTTGTTTGGCAAGATTTAATCCAAGCAGGCTCATATGCATTCGACGTTTTCAGTCTACATGACACGTAATAATTTTGCCAACGAAATTAATTTATTTCTCTAGGACGAGTAGATATCGAATGGTAAACGGGCTGGTTTGCACAATTAAGTTGAAATAAATTGATCTTCCGAAGAAATTGTCATTGATAAAGTGACATGTGGATTACTGTTGCTACGAACTTAGTTTTTACATGCGCAAATAGTTTTTGGTGATAATTTAGCACTCACCACTATGCTCATTTCCAGTTTTCAAAGACCACTGGAGGGGCCCGATGCCCATTTGGCAGAATGACGACGAACTTTTCGTTATAGCAAGGCGCGAGCTGTTTACAGCCGTGGTCGGCGATGTGATGGATAAACTCAAGCTCCTTCATCAGTTTCTTTCACCACAGATTCGTTCTCAGCACGACGACTACATCCTCATAGGGCGAGCTATGCCGGTGCTTTCCGGAGATGTGTTTGAAGAGAGGGTTTCGGGTTCGGCAAACAAGATGATGGAGAAATCATTTGGCTTGATGCTCGAGGCCTTGGACAACCTGAAGGCAAATGAAATCACGTCAATACCGGCTCCAGCCTGAAGAGTGCGATCTGGGGAGAACTGATGACAACCCGCGCCAAGATGCTTGGTGCTGCCGGGGCCGTCGTTAACGGATACACGCGAGACACGAGAGCCGTATTACAGATGGAGTTCCCTGTTTTTGCCTTCGGATCGTATGGACAGGAGCCAGCGCAGCAGCGGCCGACAACAAACTCTCTGCGATTGAACCGTGTCGTCCTCTACGCTTCTTCATTGCCTCACTCTCTTTCAGCACAAGTGCAGGTGAAGGCCTCGCCAGAAACGGCCGAATTGAGCACGTTTAATCCATCAAGCGGCTTCATGCTTGACCCCGGGTTGTATTAGTTTTCATGCACTGCTGTGCTAGTTCATTCAACCTGTAAAGCAAATCACGCCCTTGGCCTCCGCCCCAGAGGTATTGGTGGAGAATCGGGGCCGCGCGATCCTGGAAGTCCAGGTAGCCGTTCCAACGCGGCCTCAGCCATGCCTCATCGAGGGTGGCCAGCGTATTTCGGAAGAAGTCGCGGCTCGCCCGATTCGCGTCATTGTCGAGCCATGCCAGACGGTGCCCGGGCTGCCCCCCGGATTGGAAATAGAGGCCGCTCTGGCACTCAGCACTCGCAACGAATTGGCTGTAGTCGATCGCCGCGCCCACCTGCCGGCACTGAGATGAGATTGCTAAACCGCCGCCGCCCAGTGTGGACCGGCAGCGAGTGTGACCCTCGATCGCGATCAGACCGCCGGTCTCAAGCGGATACGAAGTATACCCCTCGCGCGAGTAGTTGGAGTAGCCATAACCAAACGGGCATATCGCGGCCGAATGAATTGTCGTCAAAAGCTCCCAGGTCGCGATTGGGTTGCGGTGCGCGCATTCGGGAGAAATTAAGGTATATAACTCGCGCAGCATCTCCAACGCGTGCAAACCGACATCCACGGAAATCAGTGTGTCGCCAGATGAAAAGGGAATCTCATCCAATCCAGTGCATACCATATAGAAGTGCATGAGGCTGTCGAGCGGTATGCCAGGAATGGCAACTAAACCACGGCGCGCCAGTTCGAGCAATTCCTTCCAGGTATGAGGGACGGAAAAGCCTTTCGCCTCAAGCAGGTCGCGGCGCCAACCGCTGATCGGTGTGGCGGCGTCGATCGCCAACGCCCACTGATGATGGTCAAACTGATAGCTCGCGTGCGATTTTCCAACGGAGTGCTTTGCCTGATCGGCAAGAAACTCTCCGGCCAGGTAATCATCCAAAGGCAGCAGCAGGCCGCTTTCCGCCGCCATCCCGATGAATGGATGATCGATCACGAGGAGATCAAATCGCTCCACAAGATCAGAAAGTCGCAAATCCGCAAATTGCTGTAAGGACCTCTTCTCCCAATGAATAGTCACTTCTGGATGTAGTTCGGAAAACCGCTGCGCCGTTGCTACCGTCGGCAGATAGCCGCGCGTGTGATTCCAGGTAATGCCTCTCAACTCAATCATGAGCAACTTTCGTCCCACCGGAATGGTTGGACTCATAAGCCGCTTCTACGACAGCCATGGTTTTGTATGCGTCCTCCACGGTCCCTGATAATTCATGTGCAGATCCCTCAACAAAACACATCAGATCTGCCATCGTGCCAACGAACGCATCGGGAAACCAGGATCCTCGTATGTCAAGCGTCTGCCATTCGGGTGGACCTCCCGATTCGAAAACACAATATTCAAAGACGTCCGGAACTCCCTTCGGATAATCCATCAGAAGCCCCATGCGCATGATGATTGCTCCGCACGTTCCCTCCCACTTCAGGTATGACTCCTGGTGCCGGAAGCCATACTCGTGGCCATGATTGGTGGTTACATTGGCGCGTATGGCGTCGCCATAATCGAGGATCACGTTCGAACGGGTGGAAGCCAGCTTTGTCATCTTTGGATGCTTCACAGTCTTTGCATAAACGCTGGCCGGATCTCCGAGGAAGGATCGCATCAGGTCAAGGTAATGCACTGAATGGTGAAGAATTTCTACGCGTGGAATGCCTTCCAGAAAAGTCCAAAGGTGCCATGGCGTATAGACTGTCACCCGTACTTCCATATCGTGGACTTCTCCAATCGCGCCTTCCGCAATCAAGTTTCTGGCGGCGCGCACGCCCGGAGCATATCGCAACTGAAAGTTGACGGCAGCCTTCAGATTTTTGGCGCGACAGAGATCCCGAATCCGGCGGGCCTGGCTGAGATTCTCGCCCATGGGCTTTTGGATGAGAACGCCGCTCCCGTCGGGTAGGTATTTCAGAATGTCCAGAAAGGTGCTTGGCGGGGTGGCTACATCGAAGATTGCGTCAACAGGAGCGCTGCTAACTGCATCCTCGAGACTTGCCGGAACACGATCAATATCAAATGTTTGAGCCAGGGAGCGGGCCCGTTCCTGATCCAAATCGAAGATGCTGGCCACTTTGAATGCGGCCTTTCGATAGGCCGGCAAGTGCGCATCGCGGACGATCCCGCCAGCACCGATAAGAACGATCGGGTGAGGTTGCTTGGGGAGATGGAGTTCAAGAAGGCTCATTTGCTCTCACTGCTGGCATGGATTCTATCTCGACAAATCATATTTTGCCAACAAAACATTATAGATCACGGCCGCGCAATCGAAGCGTAACGTTCAAATAGCAGCCAATTTTCCCCATCGTTGAGTTATTCAATGTGCGTTCACTTCCTGTAGGCCCGATATTCGGTTGATATTGCGCCTCTTCTTAATTTTTATAAATATTTTTTTTGTTGACAGCCTTGTCGCGGTTGTGCAATGCTTCAACTCTAATTTTTCCATGTAATTAAAATACTTTTTGTCAGCAAAAATTTAGGGTGGAAAAATCAGCGGTTGCTGAACTTTTCAGGAGGTGGGCAGTATGAGGAGAGAGATTCTGCGGAGTTGGACGATTTTCAACCCTATCAGTGGTCTAAACAGACCGCTTGGAGTGTTTATCCTGATTGTCGGGCTGTTGTTGTTTGCGAATGCGACAGCATTTTCACAGGTCTACAACGGCGAAATAGTCGGAAGCGTTACCGATAGCAGTGGGGCAGTGATTCCAGATGTTCACATAACGGCAATCAACGCCGGGACAAACACCAAGTACACTGCGATTGCGAGCGGCTCTGGTGACTATGTGATCCCGCAGCTTCCCATCGGCACGTACTCGGTACATGCCTCATCCAAAGGGTTTAAAGAAGCCGTCATTGATAATGTCCAGGTGCATGTCTCAACAAATGCAAACGTGAAGATAACCCTTCAGGTAGGCACTGTGAACGAGAAGGTCTTAGTTCAAGCAGACGCTGTCCAGGTACAGACAACTTCGGCTGAGGTGGGTGAGGTCATAAGCGGCTCGCAGGTTCGCGAACTTCCACTCAATGGCGAAAACTTTGTTGGGCTCACACAGCTATCGCCCGGCGTTTCGCCTGCTGCCTCCTATGATGGAACTGGGAAAGGTATTGTGGGAGGGGTTAACTTCTCAGTTAACGGCAATCCCTATACGAACAACCTTTTCCTGGTCGACGGCGTGAACAACATGGACTTGGGGTCCGGTCGCACCATCCTCGTTTATCCGTCAGTCGACGCTATTGCTGAATTCAAGATGATCCGCAACTCATCTGGTCCGGAGTACGGCCAGGCTTCCGGAGCAATCATAAGCATCACCACGAGATCTGGAAGCAATCAGTGGCATGGAGGGGGCTTTTACGCGGGTCGCAATGACGCACTCGATGCAAATGACTGGGTTCACAACGATCTCGGACAAGGCAAGGGCAAACTACGACACGACGATCGGGGTTATTACTTCAGCGGACCGGCCATACGAGATAAGCTTTTCTTCTGGTGGAACCAGGAATGGGACTACGAAGACCGCGCGGCAGCTTACGGCACTTGTGTGCCTACTGACGCGGAATCCGCGGGTGACTTCAGTGGTTACGGGGCGGCAACCAGCGATCAATGCGGCGCGGCAATTCCGACAATCCCCGCATTTGCACAGGGCGCTAACTCACACACCATCGCGAGCCCCGACCAAGGCGGCATGTTGATTGCGCAATTCTATCCGTCTCCGAATTTCAGCGCGAATCAGGCTGCTACGAACAGCAGCGGGTTCAATTGGAACACTTCCATTAACAATGTGGTCACGTGGAAGCAATGGAGTGCCCGCGGGGATTGGGATGTAACTAAATCCAATCGCGCCACCGTTCGTTGGACTCAAGAGAGTTGGGATAACCCCGCGCCCGTCAATCCCGCAGGCTTCTGG
This sequence comes from Acidobacteriaceae bacterium, assembly GCA_049680085.1. Classification (GTDB taxonomy): domain Bacteria; phylum Acidobacteriota; class Terriglobia; order Terriglobales; family Acidobacteriaceae; genus Silvibacterium. The sequence goes on along the minus strand of JBAUHD010000239.1, from coordinate 16,504 downwards.
GGTGAATCTGCTTTTCCCACTGTCCAATCGAGCTGGAGCCAGCCATCGAAGAGTGTAATGGCTAAGCTCAGTTCCACTATTTCAAATAGCCTTGTCAACGATGTCGAATTTGGTTACGGCCACAATCAGCTCATTGCTAAATTAGTCGGTACGCGAGCTGGTATCGTTTCCGCTATCCAGGCGGCGTACCCACCCAGTTTTCCAGCCTCCATAAAAACAAAGGGTGAGTTTTTTGGGGGTTGGGGCGGTCTTAACCCATACGGTTCGTACAATGGAAGCTTTTCGATGTGGAATATCGCGCCCTACGGGGGCCACGAGGACCTGTACACGGTCCAGGACAATTTATCGAAAGTGTGGGGGAATCATCTACTTAAAGCGGGAGTGTATATAGGTACGAATACAAAGATCGAGAGTATTGGGAACGGCGCCGACCGCCCGGGCCTCCCCTCAACGGTATATTGCGAACCGGATCCCGCCGGCGGTTCCTACAGCGGGGTTCCGGGGCACCCGGCTTGCGCGCAAACGAACAATGGCCTCGCTAATATTCTTATTCCGGGTACAGGAAGTACGCCTCAGGAATTCAATGTAAGCGAAAACAGCATTGACGCCGTTGCTGATGTCCACTGGCACGACTTCGAATGGTATCTCGGCGATAGCTGGAAGATCAGGCGCAATGTAACGCTCAACTATGGATTGCGCTGGTCTTTCTATAGAGAACCTTACTCAGACGACGATCATTGGGCAAACTGGAGCCTCTCACAGTGGACTGCAGCCAAAGCTACAGCAAATCCGTCTGATGCCTGTAATGGCGTGATCACTGTTCCGGGTACCACCCCATGTGCTGACGCCTCGAAGTTCTTGGCAAGTCTCGGTGTAAATTTACCCCTCTCGGATGGCACACCAGGGCAGAACAGGGCCCTCGCGGACCAGAGCAACCATAATATCGCTCCGCGTATCGGCATCGCATGGGATGTCCGCGGCGACGGTAAAACCGCGGTTCGCGCGGGTTTCGGGCAGTTTTATCAGCGCGAACTGATCGGTGGTGACGAAGGCCTCACTCGCACAGCGCCCTTTGTCATCAACATCAATACCAACCGTTCCATAGACACGCCCGCGCCGGTTGCTAACCCATCAGTAACGCCTAATTTTGCGAAGGACCCCCGCGCAGTGGTGCCAAATTCTTGGCAGTGGAATCTCACAATAGAGCAGGAGGTTGCAAAAGACACTACCCTTGAGGTTGGATATGTTGCCAATACCGGCATACACCTCACTTCGTCAAGTGACCTGAATGCTGTTCAACCGGATAAGTGGCTTGAATCGGCATTCACGAGCGGAAGTGCTCAAAACGCCTTGCGTCCAGCCTTCAACTTTGGAACGATCGGTGGCCAGGCTCGCGGGGGGCACGCTTCCTACCACTCGCTTCAGGCACTGTTCCGCAATCAGGCTGGGCCTTCCACCTTCCAGGCCGCATATACATGGTCGCATTCTATCGGTAATGTGGGTCTGGATAGTGGCTCTGGTACCTACACCACCGACCAAAGCGATCCCAGTATCGACAAAGGGAACACAAACATCAACCGCCCCAATGTTTTTGTAGCGAATGAAGTTTACTACCTTCCGAAACTGGGGCACCAAAACTTTTTTGTGCGGCAAACAGCCGGCGGATGGGAAGTGAGCAGTATTTTCACTGCTGCCGAAGGGTCCTCATTAAGCGTTTACAGCGCCGGTGTCAGCGGTGGCTGTACAAACCTCGATATCAACAGTAACTGCATCAGCGGCTATTCCAGCAACGCAACTTCATTAATAGGGAATGGCTATTCCTCGAACAATCGTCCACTGGCCACCGGCATTAGCTGTAGCTCCGGCCGTCACGGGAACACATTTCTGAATCCCGCTGCATTTACCTTGATTGGTTACCCAATCGGAACCATTCCACGCAACATGGCTCGGCCAGGAGTTTGCTCCGGCGCTCCGACAACCAACATGGATATGCAACTCGCAAAAAATTGGTACGTTAAGGAACGCTACAGGATCAAGTTCAGTATGGACTTTTTCGATATCCTGAACCATCCTAATTTCAACAGTACGGCTCTTGAGGGCACAGGATACACATCTTCAAGTCCGGTTTACTGTGGTGGTGCGACCGCGCCTACACCAGGTGGAGGACCAACCGGCTTGCCTTGTAACCCTACCAACAACGTGATCACTTCTGCCGGAGAACCGAGTGGATTCGGACAAACCCAGGTCGTGCAAAATGGGCGCTCGAATCGTGAATTACAGTACACGCTCAGGTTTTCGTTTTAATAGAGTAGATGGCTTGTCGTATCATTACGGGAGGATGTGTACCATCCCCCCGTCTCACATCATTGTTATCCCGACCAGCCTGCTCTGACGCTGGCCATACCTCGATTGAGATTGATGAATGAAACCTTGGAAACCGGGTACTGCGCGGTCGACCGCGCACTCGTCCCGCGGCGGCAGCTAAACTCCGGCGCTCTTATGCCTGCGATCGGCCTGGGCACCTTCGGATCTGATCATGTTGAGCATTCCGTGGTTGCCGAAGCGGTAAAGACAGCCGCGGAAATGGGGTATCGACATTTCGATTGCGCGTCAGTTTACGGCAACGAGAGTCACATCGGGCAGTCTTTAGCCGCCGTCCGAGGCGTAGGGAGATGGATGCGCACGAATGGCGAAGCTATTTACAGCACCAGACCATTCAGTGTTTACGGTGAGGGCGCACCGGACGTGACGAGCGCACATAACTTTAACGAGGCCACCGCTCGTGCATTTAGCGCCTCCGACATTCGATTCACGACAAAGGGAGACTAGCTCTATATCTTTGCATTGGGCTGGCCGCAAGATGGAAAGCTTCCCATACAATCGCTGGCCAGAAACAGTTCAGTCTATTTAAGAGAAATCGCTGGAATTGAAATGCTGGGGTTGCGAGGTCGACTCACTTTTAGGCAAGTCGACTCCGCTTTGGAAATCGCCCTACCAAGCAAGCCCCATGGGTCGATAGAGGCGTACTGTTTCAAGGTTCTGTCGTAGTCGAAGACACAACTCTCGCGGACGAGCTATCAATTCCCTGGGGCTTAAGAGACTGAAATGCTGGAGATGTCGATGATGAAGTTGTTTTTGCTGCTGATTGTTTCGTTCGCGAGCGTCGTCTGGGCGCAAACACCAATGATCTATGACGATGATGGCCCGGTCATGGATGTTGGCGCTGTAACTAATTATGGGGTCTTTTACAAGATGGTCGACCATGGCTGGATCAAGCCCTTGGCAACCATTGCCGATTCCAGCAATGCTCTTTCCGCTCCAGGAATTTACACACTTGCCTACTATTGTCACCACACGGAGATTCCGATCGGAGCGAACAAGCAGAACACCCCGGACAGTGCTCTCTGCGCAAAATTAAGCTGCAATGGTAGTACGTGGAACAAGGCTTGGGTTGCCAAGTTCAATCCCAGAGTCGGCGACACTCGCGCAAACTATCCCAACTGCGGCAGGTTGTACCGTCACATATTAGCGGATCAACGGGATCACAGTGTCGTCATTGTGGAAACCGGATTTGCAACCTGTCTGATGCAAGCATTGAGATCGCCTGCGGATTCCTCCGTCCCTTTAACTGGAGAACAGCTGATGAGGAGGAAGGTGAAAAAGCTTGTCATCATGGGCGGCGATTACCCAACTGGTGCGGAATGGAATTTCCAGTCCGACGCAGTGGACTATTCAGCGTTATTTTCAACCTGGACATTGCAGAATGGATATTCTCCGATCTACCTCGTCGGATGGAGTATCGGCAACATTGCCTGTTCGGGCGCACCCGCCAAGGCATCAATAGACACAAATCCCATCCGCAACGCTGTTGCTTCAGCAGCACAAGCCGATGCTGGCTGTGTCACAGGTGGGCAGCGGCCTGTTTGGGATCAACTTGCAATTATGTACGGAGCTTGGGGTGCCCGTCATGCGGGGACTACTTATTTCACGCTTTCTGCCGGCGGCACAAATACTGTGAATGCTCAGGATGGCACTAACTCCTGGAGCAGTGCAAACAATTCTGGGCACTATTATCTGATCGCAAAAAGCACCCCCGAAGGATTCGCCACCTTCCTCGACGGCTATGCGCACAAAGGACTGTTAGCTGAAAGTCCGTCAGGCGCGCCCGGCGGAACCGGAAAATGAATTGTGCCTTACTTGACTGAGGCAATAGGGGAAACCAGCACTACCGGGGAGGACAAATTGAATCGCATCGAAGCGTGCATCGCTCGTAGATTGCTCATTTGCATATTGACCTTGGTTCCGACCTTGATGCAGTGTCAACAGATCACTACCGCCTGGCATGAACATCACGTCCAAATAGACACGGCAGGCCTCGTTGGTCGTTCTCGCATTATTCTTCGGAGGCCGAATTTTCAACATGGCGAAGCCATGCCTTTGGGAAATGGGACCCTCGGAGTCTCAGTTTGGTCTGAGGGTGGTTTTCACGCGCAACTGAATCGCATCGATACTATGCCTCATCGCCTCTCACCAGGACAGCTCATTGTGCCTTCGATGGACATCCTGACGCGTGCCTCGGACTATCGCGCGTGGTTGGATCTTTATCGCGGTGAGTTCGTTGAAACAGGCGCGGGTATTACATTGACCGCATTTGTACAACCGAAGAGTGACTTGCTTGAGATAGATGTATCGGGAGCGGATCCAGAACGTATGCAGACCGCTGACCTGTTGTTATGGCCCCCACGTTCACCACATGCGTCGGTGAGAAGCACTGTCGGGCAACTCGTCGAAAGTTGGGTTGATGACTTCGAACCTGGCGCTTCCGGAGATCAATTTGGTTCAATTGCAGGAATTACAGCGGCCGGCCGCAATGTTCACGTTGCGGTGATCGATTCTCGAACCTTGCGAATGACATGGCTGCCATATCTGGACGGTAATTTTCGTATATTTGTAGCCTCGCCTGGCTGGCGGCAGAATGCGAACCCGACGGAGTCCGTGACGCGCGCTCTCGCAGACACTGATAAGTCCGCACATCGCATATGGTGGCAGCATTTCTGGAATCGCGCAGGATTGATTCGCGTGGATTCTCAAGATGGTGTCGGCGAATACATGGAAAACCTGCGTATGATTTACCTCTATGCCGCTGCGTGTGAACGCGGTATCCAAATGCCGGGGTCTCAGGCTGGGATCGCCGATCTCTTCTCAGCTGTCCGGGATGAGCATCGTTGGGATCCGGCGGCTTTTTGGCATTTGAACCTACGAATGCAAGTCGCGGCAAACCTAGACGCAGGATTGCCCGAGCTAAATAATTCTTATTTTGCTTTGTATCACGATAATTTTGCGGCGTTAAGAAGGTGGACGCGGACTCACATGCGCGGACGACCGGGAATTTGTCTGCCGGAGACCATGAGGTTCAATGGGGTCGGAGTCGAATACGAAACAAGCGGCGAGAACGATGGCGGAGATCGCCCCGCATACGATTGCGATGCGGGCTCACCACCGTTCTACAATGCCCGCACGATTTCGACTGGAGCCGAAGTCTCATACTGGGTTTGGCAGCAGTATGTAATGACCGCCGATACCGTTTTCCTGCGGCAGAACTATCCTCTTATGCGGTCCGCTGCGCAATTTCTGATGGCATATGAGAAGCCCGGAGCCGATGGTTTTCGGCATACATCGCCTTCCAATGCACACGAGACACAATGGGACGTCATTGACCCTGTAACGGACTTGAGCGCACGCCAGACCTTGTATCGAGATGTGATTGCCGCAGCGCAGATAGTCGATCCAAATGACCCGTTCCTTAAGCAATCACATGCAGAACTCGCTGCCATTCCGCCTTTTCCTCGTGCAGCGGCGGACAACCAGAAACAGCTGCTTCGAGATCAATCTGACAAGGACATGAGTGTCATCGCAGAATCGGTACAACCCGATGCGCCGCAGCACAACTTTGAAAACATCGGCCTGGAGCCAGTATGGCCGTATGGATTGATTGGTGATGACGATGCGTTAACGCCACTGGGACGTCGTACATTTGAGCACCGCCCATATCCCACTAACCAGGATTGGAGCTTCGATCCAGTTCAGGCAGCTCGTTTGGGACTAAATCGCCAAGTAAGTAAAACGCTGGAGAAGCTAACAAAAACCTATCAAGCATATCCCAGTGGCTTCTCAAACTGGGGAGGCAGTTCAGGCGAATTTTATATCGAACAAAGCGCAGTCGTCGCGCTTACACTCTCTGAGGCTCTGGTACAAGATTATGACGGTGTTATACGCATTGCCCCGGCAATCCCTCCGGGATGGATGATGGCAGGCACCGTAGCCATCCAAGGCCGCTCCCGTGTATATGTTGAATCGAATGGGAGCGAAGTCGTTACGTGCATCCTGAAAGCAGGTAGCAACCAAAAAATTTGGTTACGCTCTCCTTGGCGTGGTTATCCGATCGATGTTATTGACGACAGTACCGGACGCAACATCATCACAGGTTCGAAAGATAAAATCGTCCATTTTGCTGTCCTGAGCAATCATCAATATATTGTCAGGCGCGCCGGCCATGACGGTTCACGCAAACATTTCGCCCCACTAGGTGGCCGTCTTTCCAATCAACCAAAGCGTCTTGGAAATCGTGAGATAGGGCTGCCTTCGAGTGGCAGCTAGCACAATGGAGCGGGGTTGTCTGGGGACACTGAGTTTCAGTAGGTTTATTCACTCACACAATCACCATTATTTTGCCATAGGGAAAATATGTTTCGAGCAAAAAGCATGTAATCGTTGACACCAAATAAGCCAAGTGACTAGACAAGTATTCTGGAATATTTGGCACGTGGACGCCGACAGCGAAGTCAACGAGGGTATCTGCCTTACAAGCCCAGGCGCAGAACCAAGGCTACCGTTGCGCGTGAGAAAGGTTTGGAGCCGCTCGCTGCATACTTGTGGGCTCAGGAGCGATCCTTCCGAGGCAGTCAAGACCGGACAGATCGTCAGGGTTAAGGTGTTGACTGTGGACAGCAAATCGAAGCGCATCGGGCTCTCGATAAAGGCGCTCTTTGCTCCCGCTCCCAGGCCTGCGCCGAAACAACAGGCTCCTCCTGCACCTGCAGGCTTGAACGATAAGCTGGCAGCCCTATCTGTAAAGCGGCAAACACGCACTTGATCAAGGAGCGGGCCAGAGGATAGGACCATGCACACATCAATCGCATCTGGATAGCCTCTACAGAATTCCGGCCCAGTGATGCTCGATCGAGTAATAGGGCGTTGCGTTGCGCGAGGCCCGGATGATCGCGTTCGAGTTTATGCCCGTCAGCGATCGCGCACGATTTACATGCGATGGGGGCGTTGCGTGCCAGGCGATCTCAGTGAATACAACTCTGGACGCATTAGGGTTGGGTGACCGATGAATCGTGCGGTTCATCTGTTATGTCATGCGTTCGACGGTCCTCTTAGTTCTCTCCTGTTCACGGCCCTGGTGATCCAGTTCGCGGTGTATCCTGTCTGACTGGAGATCCACTCTTTCCATGCTACTTTTCGTCGTTGCTCGCTGTATTTTGCTATGGCACGCTGCGCAACCTTAATCTTCTTTGTACGCTTCTGCTGACGATACCGATTAACCGCCTGACCTGCAGTGATTCGTGAGCCGCACGTTCTGGTGCAGTAAACTCTGCGCCGCTGTGTCTTCTTAAGAAAGAAGTCCTTGCAGCGCGGACATGGCCCTCCGAGCAACTCCCATTGTGGGTTGGTGATCAGTGTCATGAAATATTCCAAAGCCTGATCCTCTGGAGATAGCGCAGCCCTTTTGTTCGAGATTGGGATCCACTCCAAGTGGCCTCGCCCATATGGAAGGGCGTAAAGGATCGTGCTTCCCGTTCGGGCTCGTTGGGCCAGTTCTGGATATTTGCGGAACATCTTGCGCAGATTTGGCCCAGACTTCATCCAGAGTTTAATCAGCCGTTCCAGCTCAACCTGCATGTCTGATGGCCCAAGTCGAACCTGGCGAGGTTCATTGGGCCGCTTTACTTCATGAGTAATGATTCGGGTGCGATTGAGGGCGTGGACTAGATCAATTCCACAAAGCACATTCATCGCTCAGAAGACGGAACTTTCGGTTGTCTATACGCCAATCGATTTGCTTCATCCGTGCGACAAAAACGCTCGAACCCACACCAAACATCAGCTCCGCCAGGTCGCGGAAAGTATCCGCGTGTTCGGCTTCACCAATCCAATCCTGATCGATAAAGAGAACACTATCATTGCAGGACATGGCCGCTTGCGAGCCGCTCAACTGCTGGGAATGCGTGAGGTGCCAACGATTCGCCTCGAAAACCTAACTCCGGAAGAAATCCGGGCCTACATTCTGGCCGACAACAAGCTGGCCGAAAATGCCGGGTGGGACCGCTCTATTCTCGCCATTGAGCTGCAGCATCTGCTCACCCTGGACGAGCACTTCGACATCACTGTCACAGGTTTTGAAATTCCGGAGATCGACTTGATTCTGCAGGAAGCTCAGACACCTGATCCTGACGATGACTTGCCGTTCGAGGTAGCCGGGTCGGCGGTGACCCGGCCCGGAGATCTCTGGCAATTGGGCAAACACCGGATTCTCTGCGGTAATTCGCTGCGCGAAATTTCCTACAAGGCGCTGATAAGCGGGCGCCGCGCGGCCGTGGTCTTCTCCGATTTGCCTTATAACGTACCGATTAATGGAAATGTTTGCGGGAACGGATCAGTCCAGCACCGGGATTTCCAGATGGCCTCGGGGGAGATGAGCGAGGCTGAGTTTGTGGCTTTCCTGTCGACCGCTCTGCGGCTCTTCGTAAAAAACAGCACACCGGGCTCAGTTCATTTCATCTGCATGGACTGGCGCCATATGAAAGAGCTACTGGCCGCCAGCGGACAAGTCTACGAATCTCTTCTTAACCTCTGCGTCTGGGTCAAGGACAACGGAGGGATGGGATCCTTCTACCGCTCGCGTCATGAGCTGGTCTTCGTTTTCCGCAGCGGTAAGGGCTCACACCGCAACAACGTGCAGTTAGGCAAGTTTGGCCGCAACCGAACCAACGTCTGGGAATATCCCGGCGTAAACACCCTCTCAAAGCAAGGCGACGAAGGTAACCTGCTGGCCCTACACCCTACGGTGAAGCCGATCCAGCTCATCGCCGACGCACTCCTCGACTCCTCAGCCCCTGGCGATGGTGTCCTTGACGGATTTCTCGGCTCGGGCAGCACGCTCCTGGCTGCCGAGCGCGTCGGCCGAATCTGTTACGGGATTGAGATAGATCCGGTGTACGTAGACGTAGCCATTCGCCGCTGGCAGCGGCTTACAGGCGAGCAGGCGGTTCACACCGTCAGTGGCACAAAATTTGAAGAAGTTTCCCAGTAAATGGAGGTGGTGCGTGAAAAGTAAAGAGGGTTCTCAGACCGGAGAATACGAAGTCGGATTTAAGAAACCGCCAAAACATACTCGATTTCGCGGTGGAGTGTCCGGAAATCCGCAGGGGCGTCCAAAGGGAGCTAAGAGCGTGTCCGGTGTACTGGCAAAACTCTGTCGCGAGCAGATCACCGTAACGATAAATGGGAAGACTCGCTCCCTGAGCAGTCTTGACGCGTTGCTGCTGCGATTACGCGCCAATGCGCTGAGCGGGGATGCGAAGGCCAGCCGCGAGTTTTTTAACTTGCTTCGGCTCTTTCCTAAACCCATGGAGACGGTCACGGTCTCTTCGGCGACCAGTGAGCGGGATGAGGCGGCGCTAAAAAGCTTCATTGAGCGGCTTCGTAACTCGGAAACGGAGGAGGGGCAATGACCGTGCAACCGACGCTGGCGGACTATCAATTGATATTCCGCAACGACTTGATGAGCTTCGTCGAGCGCTCCTTCCTAGAGCTGAACCCGGAGGCTCGGTTCTCACCGAGCCCTCATCTCGAAGTCATGGCATCGAAGCTCGACCTCTGTCGGCGGGGAAAGCTCCGCCGGCTGATTGTCAGTCTGCCGCCGCGCTCGCTCAAGTCCCATACCGTCAGCGTGGCATTGGCCGCCTGGTTGCTGGGGCACGATCCTTCCACGCAGATCATCTGCGCCAGCTACGGGCAGGATCTTGCCGATAAGCATGCTCGCGACTGCCGAAGCCTGATGTCGAGCAGCTTCTACCAGTCGCTCTTCCCCGCGACCAGACTCTCGCCGCAGAAGCAATCCGTCAACGAATTCGAGACCACCCGGCAGGGATTTCGCCTCTCCACCTCGGTCGGAGGGGTGCTGACCGGCCGTGGCGGCGAGGTGATCATCCTGGACGGCCCCCTGAAGCCGGACGATGCAATGTCGGATACGAAGAGGAAGGCCGTCAACGACTGGTATGACAGCACCCTGCTCAGTCGCCTCAACAATAAGGAGCAGGGCGTAATCATCATCGTGATGCAGCGGTTGCATCAGGATGATCTGGTGGGGCATGTTCTCGAGCAGGGTGGTTGGGAGGTTCTGTCCTTCCCAGCCGTCGCAGAGGAGGATGAGAGCTGGGAAATCGAGAGCCCCTTCGGACGCCGTTGGTTTCGCCGCCGTGCAGGCGAAGCGCTGCACCCCGAGCGCGAGTCTCTCGAAACCCTCGCCGCCATGCGCATCTCCATGGGCGAATACAACTTCTCCAGCCAATATCAGCAGAATCCGCTTCCGCCGGGAGGCGCACTCGTCAAGACTGAATGGCTTCGCTACTACGATACAGACGAGGAACTGCCCATTTTCAACCACATCGTGCAGAGCTGGGATACAGCGAACAAGCCGGCGAGCTGAATGATTACAGCGTCTGCACCACCTGGGGAGTGCTCGATCGGCGCACCTACTACTTGCTCGATGTATACCGCCGCCGGCTTGATTTTCCTGCGCTGAAGAAAGCTGCGATCGAGCAGCAGGAGAAACATAATGCCACGCTCGTTCTGGTGGAAGACAAAGCCTCCGGCACGCAGCTGATTCAGGAGCTACAGGCCGATGCGATGTACTTCGTGCAGGCCGCCGAGACTCTGCCCGGCAGCGATAAGGTGGTACGCCTGCATGCACAGACCGTCGCTTTCGCAAGCGGCCACGTTCTGCTGCCCAAGAAGGCTTTATGGCTGCCGGATTATCTGAAGGAGCTGCTTGCCTTCCCGGGCAGCAAGTTTGATGACCAGGTGGACTCGACCACGCAGGCACTTGAATACTTCACACGAGTTCTGCGTAAGCTGAGTATTTACGATGTCCTCTGAAACTCCGCTACCATCGCGTCGTGCTATTTCTCCGGGTATTACTGAACCCCCGCCAACAGCCGCGCCGGGGTGAGGTCGAGCGCACGGGCGAGCCGGACAATATTGATCAGGCTCACGTTTCGCTCGCCACGCTCGATTCCCCCTATATAGGTCCAGTGAAGGTCAGCTCTTTCGACCAGGGCCTCTTGCGAAAGCCCCATCGAAAGCCGCCTTTGCCGAACGGTCTTGCGAAATAGTTCCTGTCCGTCTAATGCCATTGTTAGCTCGAGGGTTGTCCCCATTATTCAACAGGGCAGAAAGCGAAGTCGACAAAGAAATGAAGTTGATCTACTGTATTTGATCCTTGGAAGCAATTATTTTGGAAATGACCATCGGTTTACTCGCGGAAATTGATCGATGTGGCATTGCGACCATTGTGCGCTGTCTTTCAAAAGTTTGCTTGACTCTTTGCCCGACCAGAGCGGAAATGGATTGGCTCCGAATGTCCCCTTTCGGCGGCTGAAAGGCGAAAATGAAGCCCGATCTGGAAACCCGGCTGAGCCGCTTGCCCTCGCTCGAAACCGGCGATTTGCGCAATTTTTGGCTGGAGCTTTTTGGAGACGCACCTCATCCGAAACTTCGCCGTGAACTCCTGATTCCTATCCTTTCTTATCGTCGGCAGGAGAAGGCTCTTGGCGGATTGCGACCGGCGACGGCCCGCCGCCTTAGGAGCATTGCCGACGAGCTCACGTCAGGGAAGAAAGGCATTCGTCACAACCATTCTGGGCCCCGCGCCGGCACCCGAATGGTGCGCCAATGGCAGGGTAGGCTGCATGAAGTTGTCACTTTGGACAACGGATTCACGTACGACGGCCAGAAATACCGCAGTCTCTCTGAGATCGCACGCGCCATCACCGGAACACGTTGGTCCGGACCGGCTTTCTTCGGATTCAAGAAGCGCAGCTCCAGGGAGGCTGCATGACGCCTCGAATCAGGTGCGCAGTCTACACCAGAAAGTCTTCCGAAGAGGGTCTCGATCAGGCGTTTAACTCTCTTCATGCGCAGCGCGAAGCCTGTGAGGCGTTCATCCGATCGCAGAAGCACGAGGGATGGACATTGATCACCACGAAATACGACGATGGTGGATTCTCGGGCGGCAACATGGATCGGCTGGCGCTACGGGCGCTGATGGCCGACATAGCCGAGGGCAAGGTCAACACGGTAATTGTCTATAAAGTTGATCGCCTTACCCGCTCTCTGGCTGATTTCGCAAAGATCATTGAACAGTTCGACTCGAAAGGAGTGAACTTCGTATCGGTGACTCAGCAGTTCAATACCACAACGTCGATGGGACGGCTCACCCTGAATGTGCTCCTGTCGTTTGCGCAGTTTGAGCGCGAGGTCACCGGTGAGCGGATACGGGACAAAATCGCAGCCTCAAAGGCCAAGGGAATGTGGATGGGGGGTACCGTCCCGCTCGGGTACGATCTGCGCGACCGCAAGCTGTACATCAATAGACAGGAAGCAGAAAGGACCCTCTGCGAAAGGGCACTGCCGAACCTGCGCATAGAGAAAAGTACCTCTTGAACCAGAATCTTAGCAGGTACGGAGATTTCTCTAGTCCCTTTCGGGCCACAAATACCCGGAAACTTGCCCGGAAATACAGCAGTGGGCCGAAATCTTCTTTTGTGTGGTCGATTAGAAGGACTCGCTGGCGGAGAGGGAGGGATTCGAACCCCCGGTAGCCTTTCGACTACGCCTGATTTCGAGTCAGGTGCGTTCAACCGGACTCCGCCACCTCTCCGAATCTTCATCGTACCAAAACCATTGGCTTCGGAGAAACCGCGGCGGCCGCATCGGAGCCTGCTCAGAACCTATGCCGCCTGGCCCTTCGGCTTTCGGCGCAGCAGAAAAAACAGCCCCGCCAGCGCCAGCAGACACGCCATGCCGGCCAGGGCCATCACCCGCAGAATCGCCACCGTGTACTTGCCCTTGCTGGGCACGTAGTTGCAGCAATAGAGCAGCACCAGGTCGCTCAGTGAGCCGATGTGGCGTTTGCTGGCCTCGATCAGCGCCAGGCGCACGTCGCGCGAGGGGTAATTGATTCCGGAAAGATACTTCGACATGCGCCCGTCGGGGGTGGCGATCATGATGACGGTCGAATGCGCGAACTGGTCCATCTTGCCGTCGGGCCCGGGAACGCGCACGTAGTGGAAGCCGGCGGCCTGTGCCAGATCAGTAATGGACTGCTGCGGGCCGGTGATGAAGTGAACGCCTTCAGCCGAGCCCGCGTCGCCCAGTGTCGCCATGAAGCGCTGCTGCGCCGCGACGGAATCGGACGTGGTGTCCGCCGGATCGAAGCTCGCCACCAGCACGTCATACTGGTCGCCGGCCTTGAAGCGCGTTCCGCGCAGCGCCTCTGCCATCCCGTGAAGAACCTGCGGGCACAACAGTCCGCAGTGGTAGTAGACCAGCGCCATCACTACCGGGCGCGAGCCGAAATACTGGCCCAGCGCCACATCCTTGCCGGACTCATCAACGAAATGGTCGCCAAGGGGCAGCGCCGAGTTCAGCCGCTGGTCGATGCCGGCGTTTTTCAAGTAGGCCGGAGTCTGCGGCGCAGTGGCGCCCAGCGGCTTCTGGGACAGAGACGACTGCGCCGATGACGGCGCAGCACAAACAGCCAAAGCCGCGAACAAAACAGAGAGCAAAAAACGGCGGAAAATCATTTCCCAACACGATACGCCTGCCGAAATTGAATTGTCGCGGGCACCACGGCGAGCATCTTAGTATGCGATATGCCACGCCGCCTCCTATTTGTGGATGATGAGCCAGCCCTCCGCGTTACGCTGGAAGCCATTCTCGGCAAACACGGCTTTGAAGTCACCACTGCGGCCACCGTCGCGGAGGCGCTGCAAAAGATCACTTCGCAACAATTTGATGTGCTGATCTCCGACCTGAATATCGGCAATCCGGGAGACGGCCTGACCGTCGTCAGCGCGATGCGAAGAACACAGCCCGAAGCCGTGACCATGATCCTCACCGGATATCCCGCCTTTGAAACTGCGCTCGAAGCAATCCGGCAGCAGGTGGACGATTACATCGTGAAACCGGCCAATATTCCCAGCCTGGTCAGCGCGATCGAGAGCAAATTGTCAACTCCGCCGAACCAGCGGCAATTGGCGCCGCCCAAACGGGTCGCCATGGTTCTGCAGGAAAACATCGACCGGATTGAGGAACTGTGGCTCGCCGCCGTGGCCACAAGTCAAAGGCTTTCCGAGTTGCCGATAAGCCACAAACAGCTCATCGCACATCTGCACGGCATTCTGGCGGATGTGATCCGCGCGGCCCAAACTTACTCGGGAGAAGAAGCTTCCGCACAGAGCAACGCCACTCCTATCTTCCGCTATTTGGAGAGGTACACGCCGAGCATGGTCCTCGCGGAATTCTGTCTGCTGCGTCGCGTGATCGCGCAAGTGGTCCAGGAGAACCTGCTCGCGATCAACCTCAGTTACCTTGTGCCCGACCTCGCGCGCGTGAACGAGAGCCTCGACGAGCAGGCGCAGGCCGCGCTGGCTGACCTGGCGAGCGCGGCGACGCCCGCAGCCTGACTCGCTGATAGATCCGCGCCAGCCTCTGATTCGCGCATCCGAATACGCCTCCGGTCCTGAGGCCACGGAAGCGCAATCTGGCCATCTGTCACGGGCGATTCCGCGTGGGGCCGGAATTTTTTTGACTCGCTTTCCGGAAGATGAATTACGCAAATGGAGTTGCAGGGGAAAATAGCAGAGGCCCTTCATTCCTCGACGGCCAGTTGCCGCGAATGTTAGTTTTAGAGGAAGAGTTTGTTCCTACCAATCTTTATCCAGCTTGGGAGATTTCCACTTTCATGCAGACCAGCTATAACGGATTGCCCTTGCCCGCCGGCGGCGAGGCGATTCAGTACGCCGACGGAAAATTCACCGTTCCCAATCACCCCATCATTCCATTCATTGAAGGCGACGGCACCGGACGCGATATCTGGCGCGCCTCGCAGCGCGTCTTTGATGCCGCCGTGGAAAAAGCCTACGGCGGCAAGCGCAGCGTGAAATGGTTCGAGATCTACGCGGGCGAGAAGGCGTTTCGCCAGTTCAAGACCTGGCTGCCCGATGAAACCGTGAACGCCGCCCGCGACCTGCGCGTTTCCATCAAGGGTCCGCTCACCACGCCGGTCGGCGGAGGCATCCGCTCGCTCAACGTCGCGCTGCGGCAGATTCTCGACCTCTACACCTGCGTGCGCCCGGTGAAGTATTACGACGGCGTCCCCAGCCCCGTGAAGCATCCGGAAAAACTCAATGTCGTGATCTTCCGCGAGAACACCGAGGATGTGTACGCGGGCGTTGAGTTTCGCGAAGGCACCGCCGACGCGAAAAGGCTGATTGATTTTCTGAATAACGATCTGTTGAAGGGCGGCAAGAAAAAGGTTCGCGAAGATTCCGGCGTCGGCATCAAGCCCATCTCCATTACCGGAACCAAGCGCCTGGTGCGTCGCGCCATCGAGTACGCTATCGCCAACCGGCGCAAGTCGGTCACGCTGGTGCATAAGGGCAACATTCAGAAGTTCACCGAAGGCGCGTTCCGCGAGTGGGGCTACGAAGTGGCGGTCCAGGAGTTTCGCGACCAGACCGTCACCGAGCGCGAAAGCTGGATTCTCGGCAATCAGGAAGCGAATCCCAGCCTCACCGTCGAGCAGAACGCCGCGCTCATCGAGCCGGGCCTCGAATTCGGCAATGACGAATTCCGCAGCGCGCTCTATGCCGAAGTCAAGCAGGTGCTCGACTCCATCGGCAAATCGCACGGCAACGGGCAGTGGAAAAAGAAGGTGCTGATTAACGACCGCATCGCCGACTCCATCTTTCAGCAGGTCATCATCCGGCCCGACGAATATAGTGTGCTGGCCTGCCCCAATCTCAACGGCGACTACATCTCCGACGCCTGCGCCGCGCAGGTGGGTGGCCTGGGCATCGCGCCCGGAGCCAACATCGGTGACGGCTTCGCCGTTTTTGAAGCCACGCACGGCACGGCCCCGAAGTACGCCGACAAGGACGTCATCAATCCCGGATCGGTCATGCTCTCCGGCGTCATGCTCTTCGAGTTTCTCGGCTGGAAAGAAGCCGCGAAGCTCATCGAATCGTCGTTGGAGAAAACCATCCTGCAGAAATACGTAACCTACGACTTCGAGCGCCAGATGCCGGGCGCCACCAAAGTCAAAACCAGCGAGTTCGCAACGCGAATGATCGCGAATATGGACTAGCCGTCCAGG
>JBAUHD010000238.1:0-4677 GCA_049680085.1 Acidobacteriaceae bacterium | reverse complement strand
TGTTCAAGCCGCATCTTAACGGCTCCGGAGCGCTCATCGGCAAACTGGGCGACACGTTGGATGGAGCCCATGAGGTCTTCACTGCGGACGACGACGAATTTGTTGTTGTCGCGGGGCATGACGGCTTCGTAGTTGGGAAATTGGCCGGTGAGCTTGCGGCTGGTGAGCACGCGGTGGCCAATGCGGAAGAATAGGGTGTGGTCGTCATCGGCGAACTCGACGGAGGCGGCGTCAGAGTTTGAGAGAAGCGACAACAGCTCGCCGAGCGCCTTGCGCGGGATGAGGGTTTTGCGCTCGCCGCTTATGTTGGCTAGGGTTTCGCCGGTCTTCTCGATGTGGGCGAGGCGATGGCCGTCGGTGGCGACCATGGCCATCGACTCAGCTTTGAGAATGAGCAGAGCGCCGTTCAGCGTGTAGCGCGACTCTTCGTTGGAGATGGCGAAGATGGTCTTCTCGATGAGGTTCTTGAGGGACGCGGCGGGGATGCTGGTGACGCTGGCGCTGGGGAATTCTGGAACCTGCGGGAAGTTGGCGCGGGCCATGCCGACCATTTTGGTGTTGGAGCGGCCGGAGCGAATCTGCACCCAATGGTTTTCCATGGATTTGACGGAGATATCTCCGTCGGGCAGCAGCTTGATGTAGTCGTAGAGCTTGCGGGCGGGAATGGTGCAGGAGCCGGGCTTTTTGACTTTGGCCGGGGCCGAAGTGCGGATGCTCTGGTCGAGATCGGTGGCCGTGATGGTGATGCGCGCGTCTTCGGCCTCGATCAGAAAATTGGACAGGATGGGAATGGTGGTTTTGCGCTCGACCACGCTCTGCGTGGCGGTGAGCTCGCGCAACAGGTCCTGGCGGCTGATGGTGATTTCAAGCGCCGAACCGTGCGCGCCCGCTGCTTGCGACGATTTTTCCTGCTCCAGATCCAGACCCGGCATGAGTGACCCCCGACGTGCGCTCTCATAGTGCGCTTTGGCCCAATGTACCACCCGGAGGGAAAAACCCGCAGGGAAATTCAGGCCCTCGCGCCACGCCTCCATTCTAGTGACAAAAGCATGGATTGTGGGAGGTGGAAAACCCCTCCCAACATAGGAAATTGGGGACTGGCCGTCCCGGGCAATCGGGACTCACCGTCCAGGCAATCGCGCTCCGCGCCTTCGTTATGCGGACATTTGGGGCCACTCCCGATGGTCGTGGGACTGGCCGTCCAGGCACACGCGCTTCGCGTGACTCGCCGTCCAGGCAATTGCGCTTCGCGCCTTCGCAGTGCGGTTATTTTTGGTCACTCCCGGTGGTCGTGGAGTTTGAAGGTCCAGCAGGAACGGAGACGGCTACTATGAAAAAGCTTTTTAATAAGTATTTATTCAGTAGCCGTAACCGTTTGGGGCGGAAAAGTGGAAAGATGGAGGGAAACCGCGGTTGGAGCGGATTTGGTGGATGACCTGGTTTTAGAAAAGTGGACCGGGAAAATTGAAAAAGCGGGAAGACAGGGCGAGAGGTACGAAATTTGGTCCGCGTTGTCCTTCTTCTTCACAGCACCACGGTAAAAGCGTGTGGAAACCATAGCTGTAAACGTGGAAAGCGCGGTCTGGAGAGCGTCTGGCGCGGCTGCCGAAAACACCGGTTTTCAACAGCGGCGGCGTTCTCCGAAGTTTCCGCAAACGAGGCAGGGCTCTTGGAAAAGTGGGGCGTAAATCGGCATCGAAAAGCATGAGTCAAAGGGGGGAATGATGAACCTGACACGCAGAGAATTTGGAATGCTGGCGGGGGCCGCGGCGGTTTCTGGTTTGCTGCCGGAGGCTCGGGCGGAAAACCGCAGGCTGGGGTGGTGCATTGTGGCTCTGGGCCGCATTTCGATGGACCACTTTATGCCCGGCCTGACAAAGAGCCAGACAGGCCGCATTGTGGCGCTGGTGAGTGGGCACCGGGCCAAGGCCGAGCGGCAGGCAGCCATGTATGGCGTGCCCACGAGCGCCATCTATGACTACCAGAACTATGACCGCGTTCGCGACAACAAAGACATCGACGCGGTCTACATCGCGCTGCCCAACAGCATGCATGCTGAATACACCATTCGCGGCGCGAAGGCGGGCAAGCACGTTCTTTGCGAAAAGCCGATGGCTACCAGTGTTGCCGATTCACGCGCCATGATCGCCGCCTGCCGGGCCGCGGGCAAGAAGCTGATGATCGCCTACCGCTGCCAGTATGAGCCGGTGAACCTGAAGGCGATTGAGCTGATTCGGAGCGGGGCGATCGGCTCCGTGCAGGCGATTGAGAGCGCGAACGGATTCAACATAAGGCCGGGCGAATGGAGGCTGGACCGCAAGATGGCGGGAGGTGGGCCGCTAATGGACGTGGGCATTTACTCGCTGAACGCCTGCCGTTATCTCACGGGCGAGAACCCGGGGGACATTCACGCGAACTCATCGGTGATCGACCACGACGGGCGCTTCAAGGAAGTGGAAGAGAACGTCGGCTGGACCATGAAGTTCCCCTCCGGCGTGGTGGCAAGCTGCAACACCAGCTACGGAGCGGACATGAACGGCTATTATCGCGTGCATGGGTCGAAGGGGATGGTTGAGCTGTTGCCGGCGTTTGGCTATGAAGGCATCCACATGCGCGCTCGAGTTGCGGGCGGCAAGACGATTGATATGCCCGATCCGCAAAGCGGGCCGGAACAGTTCACGGTGGAGGCGGATACCTTTGCGAACTGCGTCTGGAAGAACCAGGAGCCGAAGAGCGATGGTCAGGAAGGGCTTCGGGATATGGAGTTTATGTCGGAGATTTATAAGTCGGCGGGGTTGCCGGGGCTGTAAGGGCAATCGCCCGATCTTGCACCTACTTTCATAAAGTGTCATCTTATGAAGGTATGCGCATGACATCCCTCAATATTTCATTGCCTGAGCCGCTGAAGTTTTACGTGGAAGCAAAAGTGGCGACCGGAGATTATGGCACGCCGAGCGAATACGTCCGGGAGCTCATCCGACACGACAAGCGCGGTCAGGTTCGCCGCCTGGAGGCGGAGCTGCTGGAGGCGGTTGTTTCCGGTGATTTCGAACTGAGCCCTGGCGAGCTGAAAGGCGGATCCCTGGTTAAGGCGCTGCGAAAGAAAGTGACTCGCAGGCGTTCCTGATGATGCGGGCAAGCCGGGGCAGAACCGGCATAAAGGTTCGAATTACGGAATTAGCGGCCCAGGCCATCGTCGATCAAGCGGACTATTACTCCGGCCGGCAGGATGACCTTCTGGCCGCGCGTTGGGAAAATGCCGTTGCGCAGGTGGTCGAATCGCTTCTCAATATGCCTGAGCGCGGGTCTTTATGCCGCTTCGACTCCGCACGGCTGAAAGCACTTCGGAGAATCCCGGTGCCCGGCTTTCCGCAGCATCTTGTGTTTTACCAATACATTCGGGAACCGCGAATTGTTCGCGTCGTTCACGTGCTCCATGGAGCGCGTGATATCGAAATGCTGATGACCGGGCTGGAATTGTAATCGCACCCGAAGCAATTCCATCTCACGTGTGCCCGGACGGCGAGTCCTTAGCCGTTGAGGGTTTCCTGCAGCTTGTTTAAGGTGCTGTTGAGGCTTTTGTCGGCGCGGCGCTGTTCGTCGATTTTGTTGATGGAGTGCATGACGGTGGTGTGGTGCTTGCCTCCGAACTGGCGTCCGATTTCGGGCAGCGAGGCCTCGGTCATCTGCTTGGCGAGATACATGGCGATCTGGCGGGGAACGACGACGGCACGGGAATTATTTTTCTGCTTCAGCTCCGTGACCCTCATGCCAAACTGCTCGGCGACGGCGCGCTGGATGGCCTCAATGGTGATTTTGCGAACCTGGGTATCGATGAACTGCTTCAGGCATATCTGCGCCGTGGGCAAGGTAATCTCGACTCCGTTCAAACTGGACCAGGCGAAGAGGCGGGTGAGCGCGCCCTCAAGTTCGCGCACGTTGGTGCGGACGTTGGAGGCGATGAAGAGCGCGACATCGGTGGGGATAATGACGTGCTCGTTCTCGGCTTTCTTCTGGAGGATGGCGACTTTGGTTTCGAGGTCGGGCGGCTGGATGTCGGCGATGAGCCCCCATTCGAAGCGCGAGCGGAGGCGGTCTTCGATCTCGGGTAGCTCCTTGGGCGGACGGTCGGAGGCGATGACGATCTGCTTCATGTTCTCGTGCAGGGCGTTGAAGGTGTGGAAGAACTCCTCCTGGGTGCGCTCCTTCTGGGAGATGAACTGGATGTCGTCGATGAGCAGCAGGTCCATGGAGCGGAACTTATCGCGGAAGCCGGTCATGCGGTCGTTGCGCACGGAGTTGATCATCTCGTTGGTGAATTTTTCCGCCGAGACGTAGCTGATGGCGAAGCCGGGCTGGCGCAACTTCACCTCGTGTCCGATGGCGTGCATGAGATGGGTTTTGCCCATGCCCGCGCCGCCGTAGAGGAAGAGCGGGTTGTAGGCCTTGGATGGGCGCTCGGCGACGGCTTCCGCAGCGGCGCGGGCGAACTGGTTCCCTGAGCCGATGACGAAAGCGTCAAAGGTGTAGCGGGGATTGAGTTGCGCCGCCGTGGACCAGTCGAAGCGTGACTGCTGGGGCGCGGCCGCGCCTGGCGCGGAACGGGAGTTCATGGGGCGCGAGCCGTTGGCCGGAGCGTTGGGCGAGTGCGCGGGCACGGGCGCGAAGCCGCCGTCC
>JBAUHD010000237.1:0-5664 GCA_049680085.1 Acidobacteriaceae bacterium | reverse complement strand
CGCCCTTCGCCGCGTCGAACTTGGCCGGCATTCCGGTCAGGAACCGGGCGAGCACCTGCTCCTTCTCCACGCCGATCACGCTGTCGTAGGGTCCGCTCATGCCCACGTCGGTCTGGTAGGCGGTTCCTCCCGGCAGTACGCGGTCATCGGCTGTCGGGATGTGAGTGTGCGTGCCCAGCACCGCCGTCACGCGCCCGTCCAGGTACCACCCCATGGCGACCTTCTCCGAAGTCGCCTCGGCGTGGAAGTCGACGAGGATGACTTTGGCCGTGATTGTCTTGAGACGCGCGTCAACGGTGCGAAACGGGTCGTCGGTCGCAGCCATGAAGACGCGCCCCTGCAGGTTCACGACGGCGTACGTCTGGCCGTCCGGCAGCGCGCCTTCGTAGAAGCCGTGCCCCGGCGTGCCGGCGACGTAATTCGCCGGGCGAATGATTCTGCGCGGACGCTCGTGACTCTCCGCCGGAACCGATTGGAGGTAATCGATGAGCTCGCGTTTGTCCCAGACGTGGTTGCCGGTGGTGAGCACGTGCGCGCCCAGGTCGAAGAGGTCGTCGGTAATGGCGGGTGTGACCCCGAAGCCGCCCGCCGCGTTCTCGGCGTTGACGATGACCAGGTCCGCGCCGCGCTCCGTAATCACGTGCGCCAGATGCTCGCGCACAATGCGCCGTCCGGCGCTGCCAAACACGTCGCCTACAAAAAGGATCCGCAAAGTTGTGTTGCCCCCGGAAAGAAGTTCAGAACTTCGATGCTATACCGGAGACCCGCAAAAAGCTTCCCCGCGCTTCGACCCGCCCCGACTCCCATGATGCAGGTCGCGCCGCAAGCGTGATAGCGTGACAGCATGGCGCTGAATTCCCGGTTCACAACCAGCATCCACGCGCTTGTCGTGCTCGCCGCCGAGCCGGACACCCTGCATCGCTCCGAGGACGTGGCGCGCAGGCTCGGCACCAATCCCGTGGTGGTGCGGCGGGTGTTTTCGCTGCTGCGGGAGGCCGGTTTGATCCTGAGCCAGAAGGGGCCAAGCGGCGGCTCCAAGCTGGCGCGAACGGCGAGCGAAATCACGCTGCGCGACATTCACCAGGCAGTCCATCTTCGCGGACTCCAATATGCGCCCTCACTGCCGCCGACTCTGAAGTCCGCGCTCAAAGGGGTTTTCAGCGCAGCCTCGCGAGCCTTCGACGAGGAGTTGGCCCAGACCACGCTGGCGCAACTGGCGAAGAAGACGGCAAGAAAACCGAACCGCTAAGAGCGTCCTCGCCGCCAGCCAATGCGCGGCCCTATGGTAAATTCGAGTCAGACGTGGAGAGATGGCCGAGTGGCTGAAGGCGCACGCTTGGAAAGCGTGTTTGGGGGAAACTCCAACGTGGGTTCGAATCCCACTCTCTCCGCCAGCGACCCATTCTAAGACATCCAAAGAAATCCGAATAGGCCAGAGGAACCGGCTCCATGCCTTAAATTCTTCGGGAGACTTGCAGACTTCTTCCCCAAGCCGAGCTAGCGTCTTTCGTATGCTGTGAGGGTGGAAATAGGGTAGGCCCGCACGCTTGAACGACTCACGAACGACTTTCCGGATGGGTGTGGCGCTGCTCCAGTGCTTCCGGTCCAGCCCCACCGCTTCAAACTGGCGCGTCTGTCCCGATGCAACGCGCGTTGCCGGAAAGAGCGGATCGTCATTGCCCCATAGCTTCCCTTCAAGGAGAAAGCGGACCCACTCCGCGACAATCCGCCGAATCTCATCCCCAACCGGGAAGAAGTACGTCGTAAACGTTTTGCTGAATTTTGTCTTCACTTCACGTGCATCCTGGTACACACAGCTTTCTGTCAGGTCTATGTGCTTCAGCTTCATGGAGGCAATCGCGGAGTCACGCGCGCCGGTCAGCATCGTAAAAGCCACCAGAGCACGATTCCGGCGTTCAATATCGTTTCCCTCCGGCATGGTCTGGATCACATGCTTCACCTGCTCCAGTGTGGGCGCTTTCCGCTCCTGCTGGGCTGTGGCAACGCGCGTGTCTTTCTCCGACAGGTTGAAGTAGTCCGAATCGGAATACTGAAAGCGCGCCTTGTATCCGGGCTGTCCAGCCAGCCAGAAGAAGAAGGCCCTCAATTGCTTCAGCGTCGCGTGCAAAGTCACCTTGCTCAGCTTTTCCCCGGACCTCTGTCCCGTTTGCTCAGCCAGATTCCTTTTGAACGCCACTGCCTGCTCCAAGTGAAATGCCTTGAAATCCCAGTATCGCGTGTACTCTTCAAACCGGCTGAGTGCCTTTGCGGCGGCGTCCACCGTCGGCTCGCTGTGCCGTTTGGCTTCTTTCAAATAGGCGAAGTACCGCGCTTAATTCGCTCGTTTTCCGGGCTGTGTTTTGTCATGGTTTCTCACTCCTAGTTGAAGTCACCATTTACGATGGGGACATTACTCTCACTGATTCGTCAAGCTGCCGGGCGAGTTTGAGATTGATACCCCTGTGGGGAAATACAACCCGGATTGGGCAATTGTGAAGCATGAGGATGAAACCCTCTATCTGGTGCGGGAGACGAAGGGCACGAAGAACTTCTTGAAACTGCGCACGACAGAGGCCGACAAGGTGCGGTGCGGGGCACAGCACTTCAAGGCTTTGGATGTGCCGTTTGACGTTGTTGTGGACGATAGGGGAGTCTGACCGTTTCCAGGCCCCTGCGCCGGACAACTAACTCGAAGTCGATCTTTTGAAAAATTTCTCAAAATGGCTCAAGCGCCGTATCGGTGGGGGTACATTTGTCTACGGAAAATACGCCCAATTCGCCATTGTGGGGCGGTTTGCATGACAAAATGCCGATCGCATGACAATGGAAGCAGCCCGCCGCCTGGGTCAGCCGCTGGAGATTGTCATAGATGAAGCTATGGCTGTTGGTTGCGTTTGGTCCTGACCTGCCCGCGAACGACCCTTTCTGGAGTGAACCTTCGAAACCGTGGACCTCGCCAACAAGTCTGGTCTGGAGCTCCCGTCAAACCTGATCATGCGGTATGGTGAGTACGGCGTAGCAGAGGTGAGCTCGAGATTTTTCCGCGCTGCCAATAAAACCTACACCTACTTCAAACGGTCCGACGCGGCTGCGTTGGATCATGATTACGCCCTTGCACTCTCTGATCCTGCCCGTCGGTCACGAAAAAGGGAAAATACAAAGAGCGCTTCAGCAATAGAAGGGCAAAAAAGCCAGCAGAGAAGTCACCACATGTCGAGTCACGTCGAGGCACCCAAACCGTCACTGCCCTTCAAGGCCGGTGCGTCGAAGAAGATCGTTGAATCGTCGATCGGAACGCAGCGGGTCAAGGCAGGGATCGACCTTCAGGTAGACAAGGCCGACGTCGTGAGCATTATAGGCATAATCGAGCCATTGGAATGCCTGATCTTTATTCCCCAACCCGGCATAGACCAGTGCGATTTCGTATCGTCCGATTCCACTTTTTTGGACGTCTGCTTGAAGCTGGCGGATGACTGTGAGGGCGGCGGCTGTTTTGCCCTCCCGGGCATAGGCATTGCCCAGATGCCCAAGCGAGTATGGGCCGTTTCCGGACTTGAGGAAGGCGCGGATGGACTCAGGATAGTTGCCTTGGGCGGCATAGATGTCACCGAGCAGGAAATTCCAGTCGGAGAGGCTCAGCTTCAGGCTCTGCACCATACGCGCGACTTTCAGGGCCTGGTCATACTGGTGCGCGAAGTAGTAGATGAATCCCTCGGAGTGAAACGTGCTTGCGGATACAGGGTCGAGGTTGACGCTCTGCTCAATCTGCTCGATGGCGGTGGCGGGGTGGCCCGTACGGACGAGGTAGAAAGCATACTTTTCATGATTCGTCGCCGAGTTCGGATTGAGAGCGAGGGCGCGGCTGAATTCGGTGGCGGCAGCCGACCAGTTCCAATCGAGGGTCATGGCGGTGTTGGCCAGCTCGGCATGCGCCTCGGATATGGACGGGTCGAGATTGATGGCCAGAATCGCTTCAGACTTCTGGTGAGTGAAGGCTTCGACATACGGCATCTGTCCGGACTCGCCCAGCATGCCGTAACAACTTGCGAGAGCGGAGTGGGCCTGCGCGTAGTCGGGGCTTTTTGCGATGGCGTGCTGGAAATAATCGATGGCTCGCATGCAGTGGTCGGCATTGCGCAGCAGAAGGCCGTGCAAATAGTCATCCTGCGCCTCGGGATCGACCTGATGCTTTTGAGCGAGACGAGCGTGCTCCTGTGGGGTGACGCGGGTGCTGATCTCCTCGGCGATTTCCTGAACGATCTGTCCCTGCCAGGCAAATACGTCGGTCACGTCCTGGACGTAGCTGCTGGCCCAGACGGGGCGGTCGGTCCGGGCATCGATGAGCTGGGCGCTGACGCGGACCCGATTGCCGTCGCGCAGCACGCCGCCCTCGACGACGGCGTCGACGGCGAGTTCTTTTGCAATCTCAGGCAGCTTCTTTTGTGTCCCTTTGAAGGTCATCGAAGAGGTATAGGAGATCACTCGCAGCGTGGAAACTTGTCCCAGGTCGTTGATAAGCTCCTCGGTCAATCCGTCGACGAAGTAGTCCTGGGAGGGGTCGCCGGAGAGATTTTCCAGGGGGAGAACCGCTATCGAGTGGATGTCGCTGGGAATGGCGGGAGACGCATGCGGATGGCGAAACAGCATGACTACGGCGAGCGCCACAAGAACGCAGGCCACCAGCAGGACGGGAACCAGAATGCGCGCGCTGATGACGTGCTTCGGCGGCGAAGGAGCCGTGTTGTCGGATTCGAACCCGGGCTTCGTTGCCACACTCACCGACGGCGCGTCGGGGGCGGGATAATGCGCGGTTGCGGCGGGACCGGTATTGGAATCGTCAAAGTGAAAGCGCGGCACATAGGAGCCAGTCAATAACTCGATGCGGACGGGGAGGGGATGGTCTTTGGCTTCGTTGCCGTAGTACTGGGCGAGCTTTTTCCGAACCTCGCAGGCGCGGACCCGGACAACGGAATCGTTGCCGGTGTCGTAACTGATGGGCCGGCCAAATAGCTCGGCGCCGATCACCCGCTCGTGCAGCTTCTCGGTTTCCCCGTCCAGAGCATGGCTGACAATGAACCGCAGAAAATCCTGAGTCCGCTTGCTGCCCGCCAAGGCGCGGCTCGCCAAAACCGCTTCCAGATGGTCGCGCGCCAGCGCAGACTGTTCCGGATTCAGCGCTTCCGCTTCGCGCAGCGGGGATGGAGCCGCATTCGACATGGGATCGCTGGATTTTCCTTGGACCTTAACTATAGCATCCTGAATTTCGCCCCGAAAAGACGACGCAAAGAGCCGCGTAACGTCTCACTTCCGCTATCCTGGATATCCGCGCAAGTCTATTTTTGCTTATAGCTTGCGAGCTTAACGTCAGGCTAAACCGTTAATTGCTTTACACCGCGTAATTGGCGGTGCTCAAATCCGGCTGAATTTCCAAGGTAACCGCAAAGTGATCCCGACGAACCAAAGACGTGTCGCTCGCGTTCAGGCTTTTCCGCTGACGCGCCGCTCCGTTTTTGGCTCGCGCCTGGTTGCCATGGCGCTCGGCATCGCTCTCGCCAGCGGCGTTAGCCTCGCGGCACAGACTCCCCAAACTTCGGCCGCCGCCACACCGCAGCAAGCCATGCAGCAGGGAGCCGCGGCCATGACCGCCGGCAGATTCGCGCAAGC
>JBAUHD010000236.1:0-6479 GCA_049680085.1 Acidobacteriaceae bacterium | reverse complement strand
TCGTCGTTTTGTACAGGATGGGTCGCCCGATCACGTGCTTGCGTCCGGCAGTCGTGATGAGCTTGCGGCTGACGAGCGAGCCGAGCACGCCGCCAGAATCGACGCCGCGGATTTCGCTGACCTCGGGCGCGGTCACGGGCTGCTTGTAGGCAATGACGGCCAGGGTTTCCAAAGCCTGCAAAGACAGCTTCATCGGAGGCTTGAGGCTTTTGACGAACGCTCGCACCGCGTCATGATATTCGGGCTTGGTGGCCATGCGATAGCCGCCCGCGATCTCGCGAATCTCCATGCCGCGGTCGCCGCCGCCATATTCGGCGATCAGTTGCGAAACCACCCGCCGGGCCTCCTCGCGCGTCTCGCGGTCCCGCTGCCGCGCCGACCGCTTTTCCTCGTCAGCCGCCCGCTTCTTCGCGTCGTCCGCCGATTCCGGCGCCTCCGCCGGAGCTTCGGAAGCCGCTTCTTCGACGGACGAGTCGCCCTCCACGGGCGCTTCCTCCGGCAACACCGCCGCCGTCTCCAAAGCAAGCGAAGGTTCTCCCAGAACGGCTGACTCCTCGCGGTCAGCGGCCGCAGCCTTCAGCCGCGCCTCGCGCTCTTCAAGAAGTTCGGCTTGAAACAGCGCGGCGATCTGCGCCAGCGTAACCGGCTCTTCCGCGGCATAAATAACAGCTTCGATTTTTGCCTTCAAACTCATGGGTCAATAAGAAATTGCTTCTCCTGATACTACAGAACCGCACCGGATATCAGGACCAGTCATCGCGCATCTGGCTCAGGCGCTCGTTCATCACTTCCTCAAACTGCTCGTGTTTCTTCACAAAAATTTCGCTGAAGTTGCGGTCCTGGCGCAGCAGAATAGCCTGGAGCCGGACCAGTTCCAGAAGCGCCAGAAACATGGCAATCAGCGCCTTTTCTGATTTTGTATTGGCCAGCAGGCGGCGCAGCGCGACCGGGCGGTCCTCCATCATCAGGCGGCGGCGCATGTAGTCGATCATCTGGCCCACCGTCACGGAGTCCTCTTCTAAATCCAGGATGGGGCGGTTCTTCGCGCGGTTCAGAATTTCCTGAAATACGCGCACCAGGTCCATCGTGTCGGCGGCAATCTCCGGTTCGGTTCCTTCGGCGTTGCGAAATTCCCTGATGCCCGGATTGGTCCAGGTCGCGGCCTCCACCTGCTGCTTTTCATAGAGCATCTGTGCGGCGTTCTTGAAACGCTCATGCTCGAGCAGCCGCTCGACCAGTTCGCGGCGTGGGTCCTCGGCTTCTTCCGCCGTTTCCGCCGGAGAGCGCGGCAGCAGCATCCGGCTCTTGATGTGGATCAGCAACGCGGCGGTGTAAATAAAGTCGCCCGCCGCATCGATGTCCGTCTCCTTCAGGCGCTCGACGTAAGCGAGAAACTGCGCCGTGATTTTAGAAATCGGAATGTCGTAAATATCGATGTCCTGCTTGCGAATCAGGTCCAGCAGCAGATCCAGCGGTCCGTCGTAAACCTTGCCCACTGTCACCGAAAACGGATACGCCGACTCGACCTCCTTTTTCTGAGGGTTTTTCGCCGACGCGGCGTCGGGAGCGGTGGGTTTCGCCGCCTCGGTCGGCTGTTCCGCGCTTGCCGTTGGTTGGGCGATCTTTTCCTGTTCGTCAGCCATTAACTCGTTCCCAGCCCCATGGCGGCGCGCACCTCGGTCATCGTCTGTTCAGCACGGGCGGTGGCGCGCTGTTCGCCGGCTTTGAGAATTTCCCTTACCAACGCCGGATCGTCTTCAAATTTTCGGCGGCGCGCCTGAATGGGAGCCAACTCGGCAACGATCGCGTCCGCCACCCAGCTCTTGCATTCGATGCAGCCAATCCCCGCCGTCGTGCAGCCTTCCCACACTTTCCGCTGCACCTCCGCGCTGGAAAAAACCTTGTGCAGATCCCCCACCGGGCACACGTCCGGATTCCCCGGATCGGTCCGCCGCACTCGTGCCGGGTCCGTCACCATCGTCTTCAGCTTCTGCCGAACCACTGGCTCGGGATCGGTCAGCAGAATCGTATTGCCGTAGCTCTTCGACATTTTGCGCCCATCGGTGCCTGGCAGCTTGGGCGATGGGGTGAGCAGGACCTGCGGTTCGGGAAGGATCGGCTGCTCGGGAGCGCTGACGCTCTTATAAAACTGGTTGAACCTCCGCGCCACCTCGCGCGTGAGTTCCACGTGCGCCACCTGGTCCTGGCCGACTGGGACATAATCGGCCTGGTAGATGAGGATATCGGCGGATTGCAGCAGCGGGTATCCGAGAAAACCGTAAGTGCTCAGGTCTTTTCCGATGATATTTTCCTGCTGCTCTTTATAGGTGGGAACCCGCTCCAGCCAGCCGAGAGGCGTGATCATGGACAGAAGCAAGTGCAATTCCGCGTGCTGCTTCACGTGGCTTTGGACAAAAATCACGCACTTCTCCGGATCAAGTCCGGCTGCGAGCCAATCCAGCGCCACATCCTTTATGTTCTGCTCTAACTGCGATGGCTCGGCATAGTCGGTGGTCAGGGCGTGCCAGTCGGCGATGAAGAAATAGCACTCGTACTCGTGCTGTAAGCGCACCCAGTTGTAGAGCGCGCCCCTGTAGTTGCCCAGGTGCAGCTTGCCCGTGGGGCGCATGCCACTCAGCACGCGCTTTCGTGAATCAGTAGAGGAGTTCGGCACCCGTGTTCCTTCGCTTGATGGACTCGCTCTATTGTACGAGGGACTGGCCGTCCAGGCACACGCGCCTTGGGCGCCTTCGTAGCGCTTACGTTTGTGGCCCTCCCGATGGTCGGGCAATGCCTCGGCGCGGAGAGTACGGCAGGATGATTGCGCGACCTCGCTACTGCTGCTGCACCTGCGGCTCGGAATCCTGCGGCGGAGCGCCGCCCTGATCCGGCGGCTGTTCCGGGCTGCGGGGAGGCGCGAATTTGGGCCGGTTCGTCAGCTTGAAGCCGTCCCGCACCACATAAAAATTCTGTTCCGGGAGATCCGCCTCCAGCAATTGGCCGTCCTGCCCATAGAAAAGTTCCACGGAAATTGCGTTCTGCGCGCTAACCGTCACTGTGGTGTGCTCGACGGAAATGTCCCGCCCGTCCAGGCGTCCGCGCACGCCGGGGTCGCGCTGGTAGACGGTGGGAACCAGCAGCCCGCTGTCCTTCGGAATCAAGGCCCACGACACTTGCGGATTTTCAAGCCCGACGCGCGTCAGCAGCATGTAACCGGCCGCGTCGAGATCAGGAAGAAGCGCCAGATGCTGATGCCGGTCCACCGTGTTTTGAGTGGTCTTGCCATTGGCGTTTACGGTGATGTTGAACTGTTTGCCAGTCGGGTCGGAGTTGACGGCAAAGTCGACCGGGCTGCCGTTCACGGTACCGCTGATGCGGTCGCTGACCAGGTTCAGCATATGGTCAAGATTCTGCGAGTTGGTGAAGCTGTAGGTCAGCTTGGTGAGGCGCAGCTCGCCGCGCGAGGTGACGGTATAGCCGGCGGCGGTGGGCGTCACCGTGAATTCCGATGAGCCGACGCTTTTGTCGTTCTGAAGGATCGTATAGTGCGAAGCGCCGGTGGGAAGCTGGGTCTGGGCCTGAACGATTCCAGCGGGCAAAAGCAGAGCAAGCGCGAGCGCGAGATTTGGAAGACGCATTCTGGACGTACCTCTTATGGAATCAGACACATGATTTCGCAGGAAGCTGCGGTGAAATTGCAGGATCGGCAAAAAACAACCCCGCCGGATGCGAAATCCAGCGGGGCGTTGCACATCTGAGCGCGCTTTAAGCGGGCGAGGGGCTGCCTTCCGGCAGTCCTGAACCGCGTCCCGGTTCCGGCTTGAGCACCTGCTGCACATCGGTCGCCGTCGCGTTGCCCGGAGGCTTGTTGAACGGGGGCAGGTCCTTGCCCTCCATCAACAGGCGAATGTCGTTCGCGTCGATGGTTTCGCGCTCCAGCAGAGCCGCCGACATCCGGTGCATGATGTCCTGATGCGTGTTCAGGATGTCATACGCCCCGCGGTATGCCTCGTCCACCAGGTTGCGGACCTCGCCATCGATCTGCCGCGCCGTTTCTTCTGAGAAGTCGCGGTGCTGGGCGATCTCGCGGCCCAGGAAGATCTGCTCTTCCTTCTTGCCGAACGTCAGCGGGCCCAGCCGGCTCATGCCGTACTCGCAGACCATCTTGCGGGCCAACTCAGTCGCGCGTTCAATGTCGTTGCCTGCGCCGGTGGTGAGTTGCTTGAGGTAAATCTCCTCGGCAATGCGTCCGCCCATCAGGATGGCAAGCTGCGTCTCCAGATAGTCCTTGGTGACGGTGTGCTTGTCGTCTTCCGGCAACTGCATGGTGACACCCAGCGCCATGCCGCGCGGGATGATGGTGACCTTGTGGAGCGGGTCGGCGTGGTTGCGCAGCGCGGCCACCACGGCGTGACCCGACTCGTGATAGGCGGTCACGCGCTTTTCCTCATCGGTCAGCAGCATGGACCGGCGCTCGGCGCCCATCAGCACCTTGTCCTTGGCCTGCTCAAAATCGATCATGGTCACGGCCTTGCGGTTCTTGCGCGCCGCGTTCAGCGCCGCCTCGTTCACCATGTTGGCCAGGTCCGCGCCGGTAAACCCCGGAGTGCCGCGCGCCATCACCCGCAGGTCAACGTCCTCGGCCAGCGGGACCTTCTTCGCATGGACCAGCAGAACCGCTTCGCGGCCCCGTACGTCGGGCCGACCGACCACCACCCGGCGGTCGAAGCGTCCGGGACGCAGCAGCGCCGGATCGAGCACGTCGGGCCGGTTGGTGGCGGCAACCAGAATGACGCCGTCGTTCGCCTCAAAGCCGTCCATTTCGACCAGCAACTGGTTCAGGGTCTGCTCGCGCTCATCGTGACCGCCGCCGAGCCCCGCTCCGCGGTGGCGTCCCACGGCGTCAATTTCATCGATGAAGATGATGCAGGGAGCGTTCTTCTTGCCCTGCTCAAACAGGTCGCGCACGCGACTGGCGCCGACGCCCACAAACATCTCGACGAAATCGGAGCCGGAGATGGAGAAGAAGGGGACGTTCGCCTCGCCCGCAACGGCGCGAGCCAACAGCGTTTTGCCGGTTCCCGGAGGTCCGATCAGCAGGACACCCTTAGGAATGCGTCCGCCCAGTTTCTGGAACTTCTGCGCCTCGCGCAGAAATTCAATGATCTCCTGGAGTTCCTCCTTGGCCTCGTCCACGCCGGCCACGTCTTTGAAGGTGATCTTCTTCTGCTGCATCGACAGCAATCGGGCGCGGCTCTTCCCAAATGAGAGCGCCTTGTTACCACCGCTCTGCATCTGCCGGATCATGAAGAACCATAGCGCCACCAGCAGCAGGATGGGACCCAGATTGATCAGAATGCTCCACCATGCGCTGTTCGAGTTGTCCTTGAGGGTGACCTTGGCCTTGCTCTGGTCCAGAACGTCGTAAAGCTTGGGATAATTCGCGGGTATGACTGTGTGGAAGGCTTCCTTGGACTTGAGCGCGCCATGGGCGTCGTTGCCGCTGATGGTGACATCATTGATCTGGCCCTGCTGCGCGTCGGCAAGAAATTCCGAAAACGAGATTTCCTTCTCCTTCCCGCTGCCGGTGCCGGTCTGGAAGACGCGCCACAGCACCACGAGGCAGGCAAAGATAAAGACCCAGAAAATAATCTGTTTGACCGTTGAATTCACGAAGGAAATCCCTCTTTTCTCTCACGCCCGGCGCATACGGTAAAAGCAGAGAGCATGTCTTTCTTATCAGACGAGCCTCTGCCTCGTTGCGCTTACCGGATTAGACGTCACCTAAGGGCACAAGGCTGCAACTTTCACCCTCGACGCCACCCGGAAAGGCGCCTTACCTATAGTTGGATTCATTCTACTCCCTCCGGGGCTTGCGGCCCTGCAACCTTTTTCAAGAGCCTT
Organism: Acidobacteriaceae bacterium; assembly: GCA_049680085.1. Classification (GTDB taxonomy): domain Bacteria; phylum Acidobacteriota; class Terriglobia; order Terriglobales; family Acidobacteriaceae; genus Silvibacterium. The sequence goes on along the minus strand of JBAUHD010000236.1, from coordinate 575 downwards.
AGTTCCCTGGGGGAGCGCTCGGCCCGAAGGGTGGCGGTAAGAGTCTGTCTCCGGCTACCGGCGGGGCCGCACATGGCCAGCAGCCGCTCGGTCTGTTCAAAGTTCAGACCCACGCCCAGTCGGCGGGCAGCGGCCCGTAGAATTCGGCGCCGGACGGCCGGCAACGGGGGAAGGCGCTCGATTTCGATGGCGATCGCGGATTCCTCCAGGGCGGTGGAAACCGCCCGGCCGCCACCGCGCACCGGCCTGCCCGGCAACAGGAGGTGCGGCAGAATCCGCATCAATTCCTCTTGCCAGTAAGCGTGTTCCTCCCGCGCGAGCGTGGCCAGATTTGCCAGATGCCCATAGATCTGGGGATTGCACGCTGCCAGGGCGGGAAGCACATCGCGACGAAGCCGGTTGCGCGTATACGCTATATCGGCGTTGGTTGCGTCCTCCCGCCAGGGCTGTCCTATTCTGGACAGCCACGCCTCGATCTGCGCGCGTCTCACGCCTAAAAATGGCCGCAAAATCGAGCCCCCGGGCCGCTCCAGCATGGGATAAATCCCGCTGAGGCCCTCGGTCCAGGCGCCGCG
>JBAUHD010000235.1:0-10773 GCA_049680085.1 Acidobacteriaceae bacterium | reverse complement strand
GGCAGATGCACTACAACACCGGCTATCAGCCGGAAGCCATGCCTCTGCTGCGCCGCTTCGTCGAGGTCTTCAAAAACGCGGAAGCGGTGTGCATCCCGTCTTCTTCCTGTGTGGCGATGGTCCGCGATCATTACGCCAAAATGGCCGAGGGCACGGGCGACGCCGCGCTGATGCGGGACGTGGAAGACCTGCTGCCGCGCGTCTTTGAATTAACGGAACTGCTGGTAAATAAGCTTGGCGTGGACGACGTAAGCGCGTACTATCCGCATCGCGTGACTTATCACGCGAGCTGCCACTCGTTGCGGAGTCTGCATCTGGGCGATCTGCCGATGCGGCTGCTGCGAAAGGTGCGCGGCATCGAACTGGTGGAACTGCAAGAATTGGAGCAGTGCTGCGGCTTCGGCGGAACGTTCGCGGTGAAGAACGGGGAGGTTTCCGGCGCGATGCTTGCCGACAAGCTGCGTTGCGTGATGGCGACGCACGCCGAGGTTGTGACGGCGGTGGATAATTCCTGCCTGATGCACATTTTTGGCGGGCTGCATCGGCAGGGCGTGGGACCCAGGGCCATGCACCTGGCGGAGATCCTTGCAACCACAGAAGAAGGTGTCTCGTGAGCATTCGTGTGGGAGAAGCGGCGAAGGCTCCGTCGTTTCAAAAAGCGGCGCACACGCTGCTGAAGGACGACCAGCTCAGGAAAAACGTGCGCCACGCGACGGATGTCATCACCGACAAGCGCGCGCATGTTGTCGCCGAGCAGCACGACTGGCAGCAGTTACGCACGTCGGCGAGCGCGGTCAAGGCGCATACGCTGCGCTACCTCGACCACTACCTGGCGCAATTTGAAGCGGCCTGCACCGCTGCCGGGGGACACGTGCATTGGGCGGCGGACGCGGATGAGGCCAACCGCATCATCGTCGGGCTGATTCAGCGGCGCGGCGGCCGCGAGGTCATCAAGGTGAAGACCATGACCTCAGACGAGATCGGCTTGAACCACGCGCTTGAGGCGAGCGGCATTCACCCGCATGAGACGGACCTGGCCGACATGATTATTCAGCTCGGGCACGATCAGCCATCGCACATCGTGGTTCCGGCGCTGCACAAGAACCGGCGGCAGGTGCGCGAAATTTTTATGCGTGCCATGGGGTTGAAGGAACTGGGAGACAGGCCGCAAGACCTGACGGACGCCGCGCGCCGCTACCTGCGCGAAAAATTCCTGAAGGTAAAGATCGGCTTCAGCGGGGCCAACTTTCTCATTGCCGAAACCGGAGGCGTTTGCGTCGTTGAATCGGAAGGCAACGGGCGTATGTGCCTCACGCTGCCGGACGTGCTGATCACCCTAGCCGGAATCGAAAAAGTGATTCCCACCTTCCGCGACCTTGAAATTTTTCTGCAACTGCTGCCTCGCTCGGCGACGGGCGAGAGGATGAATCCCTACAACTCGCTGTGGACGGGTGTTCACGAGGACGAAGGGCCGAGGGAATTTCACGTGGTACTGCTGGATAACGGGCGCACGCGCATCCTGGCGGACCGTGAGTCGCGCGAGACGTTGCACTGTATCCGCTGCGGAGCCTGCCTGAACGTCTGTCCGGTTTACCGACAGACCGGCGGTCATGCTTATGGATCAATTTATGCCGGGCCGATTGGAGCGATCCTGACGCCACAGCTTTTTGACATGGAGCATTCGCAGTCGCTGCCCTTCGCATCCTCGCTGTGCGGGGCGTGCTATGAGGTGTGCCCGGTCAAGATCAACATTCCTGAAGTGCTCATTCATCTGCGCGGGCGTGTGGTGCGGGAGCAGCAGAGCGGCGCGAACCTTGAGGCCATCGGCATGAAGGCGATGGCCCGGATTTTCTCCAGCCGCCGCCGCTTTGAGGCCGCGCAACGGCTGGGGCGGATTGCGCAGTGGCCCTTCGTTTCCGACGGATGGATCCGGCACCTGCCCGGAATGCTGGGCAATTGGACCGCGGTGCGCGACCTTCGCCCAATGCCCAGTCAGACGTTTCGGAATTGGTGGCGGGAGCGCGAGAAAGGAGACGGCCATGCCTGATGCAAGCCGCGCCGCGATCCTCGAGCGGATTCGTAAGGCCAATGCACTTGTGAAAGCCGATACACGGGCGGCGGAGTATGAAGCGATTCCGCGCGAATATCAGCAGGCAGCCGGCTTGGATTGCGCCGCAACGCTCGATACTTTCGCCGAGCGCCTGCGCGAATACGATGCGTGTGTCCATGAAGCAACCGCCGCGACGGTTCCGTCCATAATTCATGCGGTGCTTGCCGGACATGGACAGCATTCGGCTTTGGTAGCGAATGGTTTTCCGCGGGAATGGCTGCCGGAGGGCCTGACCTGGCAAGCGGAAGCTGACGCGAACATGGAGACGACGAACAAGGCGGAAGGTGCAATTGTCGCGTGCGAAGTCGCCATCGCGCATACCGGAACCATCGTGCTGAAGGATGCGCGCAGGCTGACGCTTTTGCCGGACCGGCTGCTCTGCGTCGTCCGTAGGGAGCAGGTGGTCGAAACCGTGCCGGAAGCATTTGCGCGGCTTCAGGGGCTTGCGGCCGACGCGCTTACCTTTGTGTCCGGCCCTTCGGCAACGGCGGACATTGAGATGACGCGCATCCGAGGCGTTCACGGGCCGCGCTTCCTCGATGTGGTGCTGGTCTGAATTATTTGTAAGCGGGTTTCCAGACCAGCCCGTCAGGGTAGCTGTAGTCGCGCAGGGTTTCGGGATAAATTTCGGCGCTGTAGCCGGGCTTTTCCGGCAGCAGATAATGCGCGTTGCGGATTCTCACCGGATCGGTGAAGTGCTCGTGCAGGTGATCGACGTACTCCGTGACCCGGTCTTCGAGCGTTGCCGAGACCCTCAGATAATCGAAGGCTGAAAGATGCTGCACATATTCGCACAGCCCCACGCCGCCGGCGTGCGGGCATACCGGAATATTGAACTTCGCGGCCATCAGCATGACGGCGAGGTTCTCATTCACTCCGGCGAGGCGGCAACTATCGATCTGGCAAACGTCGATGGCGTTGGCCTGCATCAGTTGCTTGAACATCACGCGATTATGGCAGTGCTCTCCGGTAGCGACCCTCATTTGGGTTTCGCGCCGGATGCGCGCGTGCCCCAGAATATCGTCGGGGCTGGTCGGCTCCTCCATCCACCACGGGTTCACTTCGGCCAGCGCCCGCGTTCGTTCGATCGCTTCCTGAACATCCCATTTCTGGTTGGCGTCCATCATCAACCTGTTTTCCGGCCCAATCCTTTCGCGAACCAACCAGGCTCGCCGCAGGTCGTCTTCCGGTCTGCCGCCCACCTTCAGCTTGAAGTGGGTCCATCCTTCGGCCAGGCCCTCATCGCACAGGCGCAGCACCTTTTCATCGCTGAAGCCAAACCATCCAGCGGAGGTCGTATAAGCCGGATAGCCTGTCTGCTGCAGGCGAGCGAGCCGCGCTTCCATGCCATCCTCGCGCCCCCGCAGAATGTGCAGAGCCTCTTCGGGCGTAAGCGCGTCGGTGATGTAACGGAAGTCAATGGCGCGAACGATCTCCTCCGCATCCATATCCGCCAGCAGCTTCCATAGCGGCTTTCCGGCAACGCGCGCATAGAGGTCCCAGACAGCATTGATGAGGGCCCCCGCCGCAAGATGGATGACTCCCTTCTCCGGTCCCAGCCAGCGGAACTGCGTGTCGGACGTAAGCTGCCGGTAAAACGCGCCGAGGTCATCGGTAATGGAAGACAGATTGCGCCCCACAACGAATCGCGTGAGGTAGCGAATCGCATCGGCGCAGATTTCCGTGCCGCGCCCCAGGGTGAACGTCAGTCCATAGCCTTCCAGACCGTGGTTGGTTTCAAGAATGCAGTAGGCGGCCGAATAGTCGGGGTCGGCATTGACGGCGTCGGAACCGATGCCCTCACGCGAAGTGGGAAAGCGCAGATCAATGACGCGCGCGTTTGTAATCTTCAGGTCGCTCAATGGCAACTTCTCTCTTTCTCCAACCCCACTCGTTCATGCGCAACGCCCGCTGCGGCCTCGCTTGCTTCATCAAAAAACAATCTTCTCCGCGATTCTGCGCTGCTGCGCCTTTCCCAATATTTCGGCGGAGGTCTCACGGGTGGCAAGCGCCGCCGTCGCCACATCGTTCAGAATCGCCGCAAATGCCGGCAGACGGCGGCTGCGCGGCAGACGGCGGGCTCCGAGCGAAATCTCTTCAATCTTGCTGTAGACCGGAGCGTGCTCCCGCACCTCCGCGTCTCTCCACGTAGAGAGACGCACGCCCACCGTTCCGTGGCGCACCATTTTTTTGTCGAGCGCGGGCTGTGTGAGGAAATGCAGAAAGTCGTAGGCGGCCTGCTTGTGTTTTGATCCGGAACCGATGCCCAGGGTCCAGTACACCGAAAGCGAGATTGCAGGCTTTCCGGGATCGGCGGGAATGGGCGCAATGGCGACTTTACCGCGCAGCGGCGAACCGGGCCGGTCGCAGCGTGCCGCAAAGCCAAACCAGTTCACCATCATGGCGACGGCCCCGGAGAGAAGCACGTCGCCGGAGCGGGTGGAATCCAGCTTCTCCGCCCCGGGATAACACTGGGAGGCGTCGCGAATGGTCTCGCGATAAAAATCCAGGGCGGCGACCGCTTCCGGAGAATCCAGCGGCTCGTTCAGATCGCCGCCCCGGCTCCAAAGTTGCAGCGCGAAATCATAGAGAGTATTGTGGCCGTCGGGAAAGGCGGCAAACACCGTGCCGTAGAGATTCTGCGCAGGCCGGGTAAAGAACCGGGCGATGTCGGTAAACTGGCTCCAGGTTGCCGGCGGCGCCAATTCGTAGCCATAACGGTGACGAAACGCCCCCTGTTCCTCGGCGTTCTCAAACAAATCGCGGCGGTAGATCAGGCATTCCGGTCCATCATGCCAGGGCAAGGCGTACAGCTTTTCGTCGAAGTAGAGCGGCTCCACAAGCGAGGATGCCCATCCCTGGGGCCAGTCCGGAACCGGCTTGCGGTGAAGATAGGGCGACAGTTCTTCGAGCGTGCCCTCGTCCACCGCTTCCGCCAGCCAGTCCGTGCTTATGTAACCGATGTCCCAGGTCCCGGAGCGCAAGCCATTTTTCTCGAAAAGCTCCCCATGCAGCGCATGAAGATCAAGCGGCACGGCCTCGAACTCCACATCAGGATTCAGTTCGCGATAGAGGGCGGTCTGCTCGGCGAGCGCGTTTTCAAAGTCGGAGAACTCACGCACGGCGATCCGCAACAGCGTGTTTGGCATGGCATCGGTCCTTCCGGGCAAACTGGGGCATCGGCTATGATACAAGCGCTGTTCAAAGTTCTATAAGTAAAAATCTACATTTGTCAATAAAATTTGATCCCCATCCCTCGCCTTCCGTCCCGCTTTTTCACCCCGGCTCGAAATTCCGGGCTACAATTCTGCTCATAAAAATAAGCTTTCTCAGGAGCTCCCATGAAGTCAGAAAAGCGGCACTACCCCACTCCCGCCCTCGAAAAAGGTCTGGACATCCTTGAACTATTCGCCCGGGAGCCGGGCGGCCTTACCAAAAGCGACGTGGCCCGCCGCCTCAATCGGACCGTCCCTGAAATCTTTCGCATGCTCCTTTGCCTGGAAAATCGCGGCTACATCGCACGCGGAGAGGACGACGACCTCTTCCGGCTGACGCTCAGGATCTTCCGCATGTCGCTCGAATACCCGCCCACCAAGCGTTTGGTTTCCGAAGCCCTGCCTGTCATGCAAAGGGTGGCGCACGTCATCAATCAATCCTGCCACCTGGGCGTGCTGGAAGCCGGGCAGGTAGTGATCGTCGCACAGGCCGACTCGCCCATCAGCCCCGGTTTCTACGTCAAGGCGGGGGCCATCGTCGATCTAATGCACGCCGCCACGGGGCACGTGATCCTCGCTCACCTGCCGCTCGAAGCCCGCGAGCGCGCCGTGAAGACGTGGAGCCTTCTCACCGGAAACCGCGTCCCCAGGGACCTTGAGGAGCGCCTGAAAAAAATTCTGGATCGCGGGTACGAAGAGCGCGCCAGCTATGAAATTCGCGGCGTCACCAACATCAGCTATCCGATTTTGGATGAGCGGGGCGCGGCCCTGGCGGCCCTCACTGTTCCCTACCTGGCGCGCATCGAGGAATCAACCACCCCAAGAAATGTCCACACCGCAATGCGGGCGGCCAGCAGGGAATTGACCGAAGCCGTCGGCGGCATGATTCCCCATCCGGCGGTCGCGAAGGAAAGGAAGTCTTCCGGCAAATCAGGCGAGTCGCGGCGGTAGCCGATGATCGATCAGGGGAGAGCGCGGTCCAGATGCACATAGCCGCCATCCACATAAAGATGCTGGCCGGTCGTGTGTCCGGATTTTTCCGAGAGCAGGAATACAGCCATCGCCGCAATCTCCGCGGCCTCGGTCATTCGCTTGCCAAGCGGAATTTTGCTGGTAATGGCGCGCAGCTTTTCGTCCGGATTGGGAAACGTGGTGATCCATTTTCCGTACTGCGGCGTCATCACTTCGGCGGGAACAATGGCGTTCACCCGGATGCCATAGGGCAGCAGTTCCACCGCCCACTCGCGTGTGAGCGCGAGCTGCGCGCCCTTCGACGCCGTATAACCGGACGTGCCCCCCTGCCCTGTTACCGCCGTCTTGGAGCTGATGTTCACGATCGATCCGCGCACCGCCTTCAGGAAGGGCAGCGCGTAATGGGTCATGGAGTAGTAATGCCAGAGGTTGCGATGAATGGAATCGATAAACCCCTGCGGCGTTCCGTGCTCCAGGCCAACCTTGTCGTTGGTTCCCGCGTTGTTGACCAGCCCGTCGATCCGCCCGCAGCGGGCGAGCGTCTCGTCAATCGCCGCTTTGCAGGACTCAGGCCCTTCCAGGGTCATGGCCAGCAGCTCGCAGCGGCTTCCAGCCTCCCGCAGCCGGGCCGCAAAGCTCCGCGCGGCTTCCGAGTCGCGGTTGACCATCACGGGAATTGCGCCTTCAGCCGCGCAAGCCTCGGCGATGGCGCCGCCGATGCCCTGCGCGCCGCCCGTGATCAGCACCACCTTGTCGTTCAACCGCAGGTCCAAACCAGTTCCCTCCGAGCGTTTATCCGCGCAGGTTGAAGAAGCCGCCATCCAGCGGAAGATCGGCTCCGGTGATGAAGGTCGCCTCGTTGGAGCAGAGGAATAGAGCCATGGCGGCCACTTCTTCCGGCAGCCCCATGCGCCCTATGGGCTGCGACTGCGAAAGCTTGCCAAACATCTCGGCCTCGCGGCCCGCGTACTGCTGCTTCAGATACGCATCCACAAATGGAGTGTGAATACGCGCCGGAGAGATGCAGTTGCAGCGAATCCCATCCGCCAGATAATCCTTCGCCACCGACAGGGTCATCGAGAGTACCGCGCCCTTGGTCATCGAGTAGGCGAAACGGTCGCTGATTCCGGCGGTCGCGGCAATGGAAGCGAGATTGAGGATGATGCCGCCGCCTGCGCGCTTCATCGGCTCAATCGCGGCCTTCATGCACAAATAGACGCCCTTTACGTTCACGCGAAAGAGCCGCTCGAAATCCTCCGCCGAGGTGTCTTCCAGCCGGCCAATATGGGAAATGCCCGCGCTGTTCACCAGAATATCGATGCGTCGTTCAGCGGCAATTTTGCCGAACTCCCGGCTGGTAGCTTCGCTGTCCGTCACATCGCAGGCGACCGCGGCGGCATCGGGACCGCCGTCTTCGTGGATCCGGAGCGCTGTTTCCTCGGCCTGCTCACGCCGGATATCCAGCAGGTACACTTGCGCGCCGCTCCGCGCAAAACGCCGGGCAATCGCCTGCCCGATGCCGCTGCCTGCGCCCGTCACAATTGCGGTCTTGCCGTCCAACCGAAAATTATCCGCCAAAAAAGCCCCTCCTTTTTGCAGTGTCAAGCAGACACGGTGCGGTTCCTCAACTCTCCAATGTGCTCGATCTTCACCACGATCTCCTCGCCTGGCTTAAGCCAGCGTTGCGGCGTCCTTCCCAACCCGACGCCCGCCGGAGTTCCGGTGCTGATTACGTCTCCCGGCTCCAGCGGAATGACGGAAGACAGATGCGCGATCAAATCCGGCAGCTTGAAAATCAGGTGCCGGCTGTTCGAGTGCTGCAAGACCTCTCCGTTGATCGACAACTGGATGTCCAGCGTGTGCGGGTCTTCGATCTCGTCGGTGGTGACAATGGCCGGGCCCATCGGGGCGAAGGTGTCGAAGCTCTTGCCCAGCGTCCACTGCGAGGTGGCAAGCTGCACGTCGCGCGCGCTCACGTCATTCAAAATGGTGTAGCCCAGCACGTGCTGCTTCCAGTCTTCGCGGCGGATGTTTTTCCCGCCGCGCCCAATCACCGCCGCCAGTTCCGCTTCATAATCCGGCTGGGTCGAGTTGCGCGGCAGCACAATTTCCGAATCCGGACCCGTGACCGCGTTTGGCAACTTCAAAAAAATCGTCGGCACCTCGGGAATGGTCATGTTTGATTCAATCGCGTGGTCGCGGTAGTTCAATCCAACGCACAGAATTTTGCCGGGTTTCAAAACCGGCGCCAGCAGTTGCACATTTTCGAGCCGAAGCTGTTCGGCATCGGCGCGCGCCAGCAACTCCCGCGCGGATTCAAGCGCTTTCGCGCCCCCCGCGAAAAACTCCGCGTCGCTCGCATATCCCGCGCTCCCGAGCGGGCGTACAAACCCGTCCCGCTCGACTCCAAATTCAATCCGGCTGTCCTTCCGGAAGTTCACCAGGCGCATTCCCGCAGTCCTCTCCTCCGCCGTTTCGGCGTTCTCACATTCAATGGATGATTTGCAAATTGTGGAACTCGCATTTTACTTTATGCAACAGCAGTCGAATTAGCAAGACGGCGACACAGCGGAATGAACGTTGAATTCCAGTGTGCGGTCTTGCCTTCAAGGCACGAGATAAAGGCGGGAAGAAACAAATGTTTGTATCCGAAACCGGCGCCGCACCCGGCGTCAATCGCAGCCAATCCTCAGCAAAGTCCTTCCTGCCCACGGGCCATCTGTTTTCTTTTTTTCTGGTCACCGGACTCTTCTTCCTTTGGGCAGTGCCAAATAATCTGAACGATGTTCTCATCCGCCAGTTCATGACTTCGTTCGCCATCACGCGGCTTCAGGCGGGGCTGGTGCAGTCGGCTTTTTATCTCGGCTACTTTGTGCTCGCCATTCCCGCGGCAATGCTCATGCGCCGGGCCGGCTACAAGGCCGGCTTTCTCACCGGGCTCGCGCTGTTCGGCACGGGCGCGATCCTGTTCTGGCCCGCAGCCATTGTGGATCGCTATTCGTTCTTCCTCATCGCGCTGTTCGTCCTGGCCGCCGGTCTGTCATTTCTCGAAACCGCGGCCAATCCCTTCATCGCGCAGTTCGGTCCGCCGGAGAGCTCGGAGCGGCGTCTGAACTTTTCGCAGGCCTTTAATCCGCTCGGCTCCATTGCCGGAGTGCTGCTCGGCACCCTCTTCATCTTTTCCGGAATCGAGCTGACCGCGCCGCAGATCCTGCACTTGCAGGCCATCGGCCAGTACCACGCCTATCTGCACTCGGAAACCATGCGCGTGGTGCGGCCTTATGTAGTCCTCGGGATCCTCGTGTGGGCCTGGGCGTTGATCATCGCCTTCACCCGATTTCCAGTGCTCGCCGGCGAGGACGAGCACGGCCATCATGAAAGCACGCTTCCCGTGCCGGAGCTGCTCCGCCATCCCAACCTGCTGTTCGCGGTCATCGCCCAGTTCCTCTATGTGGGGGCGCAGGTCGGCACCTGGAGCTACTTCATTCCCTACGTGCAGCAGTATGCGCACCAGCCGGAAAAGACCGCCGGATATCTGCTCACCGGGACTCTGGCCGCCTTCGCCGTTGGAAGATTCGTCTCCGCCTGGCTCATGCGCTTTGTCGCGCCCGGCCGGCTGATGGGCCTGTACAGCCTTGCGAATGTGGCGCTGGTGGCCGTCGGCATTCTGGCTCCCGGCTGGATCGGATTGTGGTCCATCTTCCTCACCAGTTTTTTCATGTCCGTCATGTATCCCACCATCTTCGTCTTCGGCATCAAGGACCTCGGCTCCAACGCGAAGCTGGGAGCGTCGCTGATCGTGATGGCGATTGTGGGCGGAGCGGCGCTGACGCCACTCATGGGCTGGATCGGCGAAGTGACAGGCAGCGGCGCGATTGCTTACGTTGTTCCGCTCGCCGCTTACATTTTTGTAGCCTGGTTCAGCTTCCGGCAAAGTCCTGGACCTTTGCAGATAGCCACACCATCCTGAAGGAGAGCGATTGGTGGAATGGAGAGCGACTGGTGGGCCCGGAGGGATTTGAACCCCCAACCAAGGGATTATGAGTCCCCTGCTCTAACCGTTGAGCTACAGGCCCTTCAATGACTTACGGGAACCGCTTCTGAGAATGTAGCGGAAACTGTAGCGGGTGGCAGTCGTTTCGGCTCGTTTTCGGCATTCCTGCCCGCCAATTGCAGCCGCTCAAAGGCCCGCTCCACGGCTTCCGGCGTCGGGTGGATGTACCGCTGCGAAACCACAATGCTGCTGTGTCCGGCAATCCGCATGATGGTAAAGGCATCCACTCCCGATTCCCCAAGTCTAGTAAGCATTGTATGGCGTAGGGAGTGGAGAACGAAATCCACGGGGAAGATGCGCTTGCGCTTGCCGTCTACCTTTGGCGCACAGGCCCGCTGGTGCAAATGGTTGATGGAGGTCCCCAGGTAGGGCTTGCCTTCCCGGTTGGCAAAGACGTAGAGGCTCGTGCGGGAACTGGCGCG
>JBAUHD010000234.1:0-9352 GCA_049680085.1 Acidobacteriaceae bacterium | reverse complement strand
GCTCCTTCGACTTGGCAAACTCGATCCCGTTCGTCGCCGCCTGCACGGAGTTGTAGCCAACCTTGCGGGCGTAGGCGATCGCGTCCAGGAAGTAGGGCGACAGCGTGGGCTCGCCGCCGGAAAACTGCACCGACATCTGCCGCTTGGGCTTGATGGTGATGGCGTTGTCCAGCATCGTCTTGATATCGTCCCAGACCAGTTCGTGGACAAAGCCCACCTGGTTGGCGTCCATGAAGCACGGATCGCACATCATGTTGCAGCGGTTGGTCAGGTCAATGGTCAGCACCGAGCCGCGGCCATGGGTCACGCTGGAAGTGCCGTGGTTGTGCAGCTTTTCGTCATTGTGCGCCTTGATGTCGCGCCCCGGGAAGACCGACTCGATGTGCTTGAAGAAATTGGTGTCGATCGACATCACGTCTTCAAAGTGGCCGTGCTTGGGGCAGTCCTTGATCATCAGGATTTTGCCGTCGCGCTCGACGATCTGGGCCTTGATTTCGCCCACCTTTTCGTTGAGCAGAATCTCGTGCGGCAGCTTGCCATCGAGGATCTGCTGGCGGATTTCCGGCACGCACTTGGGACAAAGCGAGTCGGTGGTTCGGGGCCAGCCGAGAGGCGGCTTTTCCTTCTGGTAGGACTTCAAAAGAGGCTTTTCCGACCATTTGGGAATGAAGGAAGGGTTGGGATGGATGCTGTTCAGCTTCTCAAAAACCGACCACGCGCCTTGGGCTGCGATGGTCACGGTTCTCTCAGCGAATTTGACCGCTTTTGACATGAATCAATCTCCTATGGCTCGTCTCTCTGTTTAATACGATGCGGAAAAGCTTTTGGGGTGTTCCTTTGACCTTGGGCAAAGTTCTTCCGTTGCATGGATTTGCCAGCGTTAACCATAGACTTCCGCGCGGGGAAGGTGAACCGGATCGGGCCGAATGGGGAAAATTGGCCTCCGGGCGGGAGTTTGCATGGGCGAACGGATTCAGCGAGATCGCAAAAAAATCGCTCAGCCCTCGCCTCGCCGCGCCGACGAGGTTCGCCGGACGCTCACCGCACCGGTAGTATGGGAGAGGAGGTTGGTCAGTCCGAATGCGCATCTTGTTTCGTCATTTAGTTTTCGCCGCTCTCTGCGTGTTTCTGGCGGGGTTCGCCGTGCCCTCGCACGCGCAGAACTTTCTTCATAACAGTGAAGCTTCAGTGAGCGGGTTCGCCCAGTTCACTCCCAGCGTGACCGGCAACGGCGTCACCGTCGATACCACCCGCTCGGCCGGCGGGCAGGCCGCCTTCCGGCACAGCTATCACTGGTGGATGGGATTTGAGGGCAGCTACAACTACACCCGTTTTTCCGAGCACTATTCGGCGGCCCGGCCCTATGCTGTTCAGCACAATATGCACGAGTTCGCCGCCTCGTATCTGGTCAGCGGCGCAAGCGTTCTCGGCTTCCGCCCCTTCGCGCTGGGCGGCGTGAGCGCGGTAGTGTTTTCGCCCTCGCTCAACGGCGGGCAGAGGGTTGCCTGGCAGGCCCGTCCCGGCGTGAATTTCGGAGTGGGCATCGACCGCGCCCTGTTCACATCGCACTTCGGAGTCAGGCTTCAGTATCGCGGCGTCTACTACAAGACTCCCGACTTCGGTGAGCCTCAGTTGCAATCCAACAAGTACCGGCTGACTTCCGAGCCCATGGCCGGGCTCTATCTGCGGTTCTGACCTACGGCCTCAGGCGCGCGCCGCGCGGGTGCCGGTGCAAGATGGCGTCGCGCGCGTCCGGCCAGAATTCCAGAAAAAGATTGCCGCCCGCGCTTCCCGCAAATGACCACAGCCAGCCGGAGAGCACGGCTCCCGCGTTCGCGCTGGGGGCGGGATAGTAGGTTACGGTGAGCGCGGAAGCGGCGAGGTTGCCGAGAGTATCGGAGTAATTGAAACCGCTCGTCCCGTCGTCGCGCTGGGCCAGAAAGACCCGCTCGGCCGCATAGAGACCCCGCGCCTTGATGCCGCCGTAAGCCTTCCGGTAATAACGCGGGTCTTCGCGCGTGATGACCGGCAGCAGGCTGTCGGAAAAGAAGCGCCCCGAGGCTTCCCGCAAAACCGCCGCCCCCAGGCGCTCGCCAAAGGCCGCCGAATCGCTGCCGTATTTCGGATCGCCATCCGTAAGCTGTCCCCACCCGGCGGAGAGGATGGCCGGAGCAAAGCTCACGGGGCGGACCTCCTCATGCAGCCAGAAAAGCATCTTGTCGCGTGACGTGAGCGGCTGGACGGTTTTGCCGGGATCGACCACTCCATCCCATTTCGACAGCGGGATGGGGGGATTGGAGGCGTGCAGCGGCGGCGGGCCGGGGTTCGGAACCTGCGCCCGCCGGGCCGCGGGCGCGTCGGGAAGTTCGGAAACCGGCTGCGCCGCATAGCCCGGCGCGGGCAGCAAGGCAAGAATCAGAAAAACCAAAACCGTCTTCGGAACCTGACGTTTGCCGAAGATGGAGCGGCTGGCGCGAATTCCGAAAGGCGTGCGCCTGGGGTGGTGGGAATCCGGGGAGCGGTCGTGGGTCAGTAACAGCACTTGTTTGTTGTACCAAATATCCGGCGACATATCCGGATAAGCGCGGCGGCGCAGGGTAACTGGCGAGGCACGGGGAGGCCGGAGTTCCATTGCATCCGGCGCGCGCGCTGCCGATACTGGCATCATGACGAATCATGCAGGCGAGAACCTGAGAGACTTCGGCCGCAAGGTGGAAGAAAAATTCAACGAGAAAATGCCGCGCGTTGAGGACGAGGTGAAGAAGGTCATCGCCTATCTCAACGACGAGGTGGTGCCGGGCGTGAGAGAAAACTCCTCGCGCGCGCTGCGGGCCGCCTCTGAACAACTCGCAAAACTCGCCGAGCGTCTTGACCGCCCCGGCACGAACCCCAGAACTGGAGGCCGCTAGCGTGCGGGCCCTGAACGGGAACTGGGGCTGGGCTCTGGCCTGCGGCGCACTTCTTTTTGTCACCGGTTGCGCTCACCGCGAGCGATCCGCTGCCCCGCCGCCGCCGTCAATTGCCGGCCAGTCAGCAGCGGCGCCGAACGCCGAGCAGGGTGAAGTCGGCGTCGAGCCGGGCGAAGAGGGCGTCGAGCAGGCGCCGACGGGCAGGCCAATTTACTCCGAAGTGGGCACCGCAAGCTGGTACGGGCCTCCGTATAACAACCGGCGCGGCGCAAACGGGAAAATCTATGATCAGAACGCCATCACGGCCGCGCATCGCACCCTGCCGCTCGGCTCGCTGATTCGCGTCACCGATCTGCAGAACGGCAAGTCGGCGATGATGCGGGTCACCGATCGCGGGCCGTTTGTTCCAGGGCGTATTCTCGACGTCTCGCTGGGCGCGGCCAAGGCGCTGGGTATGTGGCGGGCTGGCACGGCGCGGGTTCGCATCGACGTGTACGAAACTCCGAAGTCGATTGCCCAGGGCGGCCGCTGGTGCGTGCAGATCGGAGCCTTCTCACACGCGGGCACGGCGAAAAAGCTCGAAAAACATCTGGCCCGCCAGTACGAGGCGGCCAGCGTCATCGAGTTCACCGGACCGACCGGGCATTGGGTAAGAATCCGCCCCGAGAACGGGGATAAGCAGCGCGCCATCGCGATCGTGAGAAACATCCGAATCCACGAAGGCGCGGCTTATCTGGTTCGGTTGGACTAAGCGGCGGTTCTTTTTGGGACGTTCTGCTGGGCCGGATTGCCGACCGCTACAGGCTGCTGACGCCTCTGTCTGCGGTGCTGCCACAGATTGTAGGCGAAACGCGGACCCGCGTACATTCTGTGGCAACACTTGCGGCAGCGCACCGGAAACCGCAGTATAGCCAGCGATGTCAGATCCTTCGAACGAAAATGGGAGAAATGGAACTTGTCTGATGCCAGACAGGTGGGACAAACCATAAAGTGCTGCTCCTTCTTGGATACGCGCATAACTTCGCGTATCCGGTAATGGGGGAGTTCCGGAGCGGCGTGCCGGCGGTCAGCTTGCGAACGCCGGGTTGCCAAAATATGTAGCCTTTATTGTCACGGGGTGCCTTGGTCTTCAACCCCGCTTGGACTCTCTTGTCCTTGTTCGCATTTCGATGGCCATTTGCGCCGGGGGGTTGTACTTCCAGAGGGCAATGTGGATTTTTCCCTTGAAATTCGCCGCTTTTGCGCTAATGTAGTCGCAGGCAATCCCAAACTTGGGGAAACCTGGGAGCGGTCATTGCCGGGGTGTAATTATGACGTGGGATGTATCTTTTACCTGCGACATCTGCGGTAAGAAAAAAGGCGTCGCCAATCACTGGTGGATGGTGCTGCTCGGCGATGTTCCCTGCTTTGACGAAGGCCAGCCTGGGCAGCGCTTTACTCTGTTGCCCTGGAACGCCGCCGAAAGCCGCAATCCCGAGATGTACCACCTCTGCGGCCAGGGCTGCGCCACGAGCGCCATGGAGCGCTTCATGGCGACCGGTGCTATAGATCCCGTCGAAGAAGAGACGACGGAAGCCGCCTACCGCTGATTTTTTTCAGCCGTCGAAGAGACCGCGCTCATGTCCGTTTCCGCTCCGCGGACGGGAGCGGGCGGCATCGGGCCGGGCCGGTTTTGCCGGCGTCGCAAGCAATCCCAGAATCTCGCGCAGTTCCGCGCGCGCCTTCCGCAAATGCTCCGACGTGGCCGGATTCGCCTCGGACGCGGTCTGCGCCGCGCCGCGCTTCAGCGGCAACTCGGACTGCGAGGTCTTTTTCGCCTCGCGGCTCTCCGCGGCGAAGACCTGCCGCGCGCCCGCGATGGTGTAGCCGTCGACATAGAGCAGTTGCTTGACCCGAAGCGCGAGCTCCACATCCCGCCTGCGGTACAGCCGCTGCCCGGTGCCGCTCTTGTTGGGCTTGAGCTGAGCGAACTCCGACTCCCAGAAGCGCAGAACGTAGGCTTCCACGCCACACAGTTTGGCCACATCGCCAATGCGGAAATACAGCTTGTCGGGAATGGACGGGCTGGTAACAGGGGTGGGCGCCCCGCTCTTCGTTTGCGACGTTGGTTTACTCATCCGCACCTGACTGCGGCGCAGCCATGGCCCCTCATCCATCTCGTGCCTGCGCCTGTTACTGGCAAGTATAGGCCAGCCGCGCGAGACCGTGAACCCAATTTCCAGCCAAAAAATGGAACACGTCTCCGCGGGTTCGCGTATCCTCTTGCGAAAGCATTTTTGCTGGAGAGACTGCGCCATGAAACGAATCCTCGCCCTGCTCGCCGCTACGAGCTTGTTGCTGGCCGCCGGATGCCACGTTCAGGTCAATAAGAATTCCGACGGCACCGACAAAAACGTCAAGATTGACACTCCGCTCGGAGGGCTGCACGTCCGCTCCGGCGATACCAACGCCGCCGACGTGGGGCTGCCCGTTTATCCCGGTGCGAACATCGCCCCGGATAAGGATGGCGACAAGTCCGCCGATATCCACATGGGCTTCGGCAAGTGGCAGCTCCGTGTGAAGGTGGTGAACTACCAAACCGCCGACCCGCAGGACAAGGTGCTGGCTTTTTATCAGAAGGCGCTGGGGCGCTACGGCAATGTCATCCGCTGCCAGGGCGACCAGCCGGTGGGCGCTCCGACAGTCACCCAGGAGGGCCTGAACTGCTCGGAAAACAACAGCAAGGCTCATGTGGACCTGAATCACAAGGGCCTGACCCTGAAGGCGGGCTCGCTGCACCATCAGCACATTCTGGCCGTGGAAAAAGACGACGGCTCCGGAACCCGCTTCGGACTGATCGAATTGCAGTTGCCCGAGGCCATCGAGAAGTATTCCGCGAAAAGCCAGTAGACGCTTACCGCGGATCAAATTACGCCGCCCGCCGTCGGGGCGGCGTTCCTTTCTGCGTGAAAATCATGGAAGTGGAGCAACGAAACCTCACTCACCGGCATTCCGACTAAGCGTGTCGTCAACGAAATCAATGGTTTTCCGGACTCGCGCGAGCGAAAAGCGGGAACCGAAGGATGAACGATGAAAACTCTCCCCTGGCTTCGCAACGTGTTGCTGCTCGCCGCCCTCGCCGCTCTGTCCAGCGTCGCCTTTGCCCAGATTGGAATCTCCATTACGATTGCGCCGCCCCCGCTCCCCGTCTATGAGCAGCCTCTTTGTCCAGCGCCTAACTATATTTGGACCCCCGGCTACTGGGCTTGGGGAACCGACGGCTACTTCTGGGTTCCGGGAACCTGGGTAGAAGCTCCCGCCGTGGGCCTGTTGTGGACCCCCGGCTACTGGGGATGGAACAACGGCAACTATCTCTGGAATGACGGCTATTGGGGCCCTGAAGTCGGCTTCTACGGCGGCGTGGATTACGGCTATGGCTACGACGGCGAAGGCTTTTACGGCGGGCGCTGGCAGGGAGGCTACTTCAATTACAACACCGCCGTGGTCCGCGTATCGCCCGGCATTCATCGCACTTACGTGAACCGCGCGCGAGTCCGGTCCAACCGCAACCGCATCAGTTTCAATGGTGGACACGGCGGCATTCAGGCGCGCCCTTCCTCGCGGCAGAGAACCGCCCGGAACGGCAGACGATTTGGCCCCGTCACCGCCCAGACCCGGCAGGCCAGCGCGGCCCGCAACTACCGCCAGAACTACGCCCGGGAGAACCACGGTAGGCCCGCTCATCTGGCCACGCAGCGCCCGGTGACTTCGGCAGCAGCATTCGGAAGAACGCCTCCGTCTTCTGGAGCACGGCCCAACGCGGGTAGGCGGAATACGACCAGGCCCAATGCGACAAGGCCCAACGCGGCCAGACCGAATGCAGCCAGACCGAATGCGACGAGACCGAATGCAGCCAGACCGGGCGCGCGCCCGTCTCCGGCGCGTCCCGGGACGCATCCCGCTCCCGGAGCCAGACCCGGAGCGCGTCCGGAAAATCATACCAACGCGCATCCCGCAACCCGCCCCGGAGCCAGCGCGCACCCTGCTTCACGTCCAAACAACCGGCCCGAAGCTCATCCGGGAGCCCACACCAACGTGCGTCCGGCGAGACAGCCGGAACCGCGCCCGGCGTCGCACCCCGCAGCCCGCCCAATGCCGCGTCCAGCCGCGCAACCGAAAGCCCACACCAACACACGTCCGGCAACGCAGCCTCGCCGCGCGGAACCGGCTCCGCGGCCCGCGGCCAGGCCTCAGCCCAAGGCACAACCGCGGCCAACCCCTCATCCGGAAGCAAGGCCGCAGGCAAGACCCCAGCCCCGGCCAGAGTCGCGTCCGCAAGCGAGGCCCCAATCCCGGCCAGCGCCTCATCCGGAAGCAAAACCTCGTCCGGCAGCTCATCCTCAACCCCACGCGGCCGAACCCAAAGCCAATGAGCACCAGGAGAAGCCGCACAGCGATTGATGTTGCCGAGTCTACCGGCTGAACAGGTCCCGAATCGCAAACGCGCAGTTGCGCATGGAGAAGCGAGTCTCAAAAGCCACGAGCGCGCGTTCCCCCATCGCGGCTTTTTCCAGCTTGCTGAACGCGAACCAGCGCGCCAGCAGCGAGCGGGTGCCAGCCAGCGTGTCCGGCTCGATCAACCCCGCGCCGTCTTCCTGGATCTGCGGCCAGAGATTGACCTGATCGGAAATGAGCGCGGGACGAGAGCAGGCCAGAGCTTCGGCCACCACCACGCCAAAATTTTCCTGGTGCGAAGGCAGAACCATGGCCTCGCACGCGCGAAGCGCGCCCCACTTCGCGTCGCCGGTCAGCATTCCTGGCCAGTGGATTCGGTCGGCGACGCCCAGCCGCCGCGCCTGCGCGACCAGCCGCGACTGCAAGCTGGCCTGGTCCGGCCCGGCGATCACCAGATCGACCTCCGGCTGTTCCGGGGCAAAGGCGGCAAACGCCTCCACCAGCAGGTCACAGCCCTTCTTCTCGTGAATGCGCGAAAGAAACAGCAGAAAGCGGTGGCCGTCCAGTTGCGGCAGCAGGGATGCAAACGCCCGCCGCTGCGCCGGTTCGTCCGCCGGCGGCCCGTTGGTTCCATAGGGAACGACCAGGCCCGTCCACTGGTTCGGGCGAAAGCTTTTTGGCGCAAGCTCCGCCTCCAGACGGCTGGTGAACAGAACGCTTTTCGCGTCGCGCAGTACCGGATATTGAATGGGCCAGTAGAGCCGCTTCTTCAGGTGCTTGAGCGGATAGCGCCGCTGAAACCATGGGTCGAGCATTCCGTGCGTGAAAACGGCGTAAGGAACCCGGCCCCGCGCCGCACGCGCGGCGGCCAGCGTGGGATAGCCCCACACGGCATGCGCCACCACGCCGTCGAAGCGCGTAACGTTGCGAGCGAGCCACTCGCGCAGTGCCGGGGAGCGCCCGTATTTTCCTCCGCGCCAGTTCATCGCGTGCACGCGCGCGGCGAAACTGCTGATCCAGGGGGAATCCGGCGCATCCAGGCAGACAATTTCCGCCTCCACGCCCGCCTCCGGATAAGACTGCACAAGCTGCCGCAGCGCCTCGGCGGGTCCTCCGCTGGCGGGCGCAAGGCTGGGAGTGACGTGGAGGATTTTCATGCGGGGCAGGCTCGCGCCAACCAGAATTATAGCTGGCGGCCGGGCGGCCGGCGTGCGCGAAAGAAATTCCCGGCCCTTCTCCTTGACAATCTGGGAGAGACCGTCCTATGCTTCTCTCCAAGACGGACAAGGAGAGTCATGGGCAAGCAACTCGATCTTCTGCAAGGCACGCTCGACATGCTGATTTTGAAAGCCGTTTCCCTCGGCCCCCAGCACGGTTATGGCGTGCTGCTGCGCATCCAGCAAATCTCCGGCGACCAGCTTGAGATCCAGCAGGGCTCGCTCTATCCCGCGCTCTACCGGCTGGAGCATCAGGGAGCCATCACCAGCGAGTGGGGCGAGTCGGAAAACAATCGCCGCGCCAAGTTTTACCGCCTGACCGTCGCGGGCCGCGCACAATTGAAGGAAGAAGCCGGGAAATGGAACCGCATGACCCAGGTCATCGCCGGAATCCTGGACACGGCTCCGGGTGAGATATGAACCTCGCTGCCCGCATCAAGTCGTGGTTTCGCGCGACCACTTTCCGCTCGCGCCTGGAGCACGAGATGGACGAGGAACTCACGTTTCATCTCGAAAGCCGCACACAGGAGTTGATCCGCCAGGGAGTCCCGCCAGAAGAAGCCGTGCGCCGCGCGCGCATCGAGCTGGGCGGCACGACCACCCAAAAGGAATACATGAGAGCCGCCCTTGGCCTGCGCTTCTGGGACGATCTCCGCGCCGACCTGCGCTACGCCGCGCGTACGCTGGCGAAGGCTCCGAGCTTTACCGGGATCGCCATCGTTTCGCTGGCCCTGGGCATTGGCGCAAACACGCTGATTTTTACCGTGACGAAGAGCCTGCTGCTGGACAAGC
>JBAUHD010000233.1:0-2562 GCA_049680085.1 Acidobacteriaceae bacterium | reverse complement strand
ACGTACTGCCTTATGATTACGCGACCTATGCGGGGGAGATTGTGGAATATCTTTCTGACGCGGAGAAAAGAGCCGCCGGCGATGGAGTGAAGCTGCACTTTGGCGCGGCGGATGCGGCGGCGAAGCGGCGGCAGGAGGATCCGGCAGGCAATGAGGCGGCACTGAATGCCGCGCTACGACAGACGGAGGAGGATTTGCTTTCGCCGCAGGGGCTGCCGAATCGTCCCTGGTACAAGCACACAATTTATGCTCCCGGCGAATACACGGGATATGCGGCGGTGGTGATTCCGGGAGTGAACGAGGCGATTGACGCGCACAATGCGGCGCGCGCGCAGGAGCAGTTGGGAGTTCTGGCGGCGGCATTGACGCGGGCGGCCGCCACGCTGGAGGACTAGCCGTCCAGGCAATCGCGCTTCGCGCAATATGGTCGTGCGGGATTGGTGGCCCTTCCGCTGGTCGGGAGGCGCCTTGGTTTGCCAGAAGTTTCAGGGCGTCCTCTACTGCATTTCTTCCACGACATCGCCTTCGCCGGGGGCGAGAAAGATGTTGGATTCGATGCCGTGCTGGCGGGTGTAGAGGCTGTAGTAGCGACCGCCGAGGGCGTAGAGGGATTCGTGCGTGCCGCGCTCGACGATCTGGCCTGCCTCTACCACGAGTATCTGGTCGGCGCGGCGGATGGTGGAGAGGCGGTGGGCGATGACAAAGGTGGTCCGCCCCTGCATGAGGAACTTCAGTCCCTCCTGAATCATAGCTTCGGATTCGGAGTCGAGCGAGGATGTTGCTTCGTCGAGGATGAGCAGGCGGGGGTCGGCGAGGATGGCGCGGGCGATGGAGAGCCGCTGGCGCTGGCCTCCGGAGAGCTTGATGCCGCGCTCGCCGACCACGGTGTCGTAGCCGTCGGGGAACTGTTCGGCGAACTCGTTGACGCGCGCGATGCGGCAGGCATAGAGGAATTGCTCGTCGGAAGCGTTGGGGCGGGAGAAGAGGACGTTCTCGCGGATGGTTCCGTCGAAGAGGAAAGACTCCTGGAGCACGACGCCGAGCTGGGAGCGGTAATCGTTGAGCCGGACTGTGGATAGATCGACGCCATCGACCAGAACGCGGCCCGCATCGGGCGTGTGAAAGGCGCAGATGAGGCTGATGATGGTGGATTTTCCCGATCCCGAGGAGCCGACCAGGGCCGTCACCATGTCCGGCTTCGCCTCAAAGGAAATGCCGTGGAGCACGGGCTTTTCCGGCTCGTAGGCGAAGGTCACGTTCTCGAATGCGACGCTGCCGCGGATGGGGCCGAGGGGCTCGGTGCGGGAGGGGACGTTGAACTCGTCCTTTTCGCTCAGCAACTCCATGGTGCGGTCGAGCCCGGCGGCGGCTTCGGTGAGTTGAGTGCCGATGTTCACGATTTGAAAGACGGGCGCGATCATGGCCAGCAGCAGGGCCGAGTATTGAACATAGCCGCCGACGGTCATTTTGCCGGTGAGCACCTGATGGCCGCCGAGCAGCATGATGAGGGCTCCGATGACGCCGAGCAGGGCGGTGGCGGAGAGCGACATGGTGCTGGTGGCGGTGATGGTGCTCATGATGTTGTTGAGGAGGCGGTCCACGCCGGCGGCGAAGATGCCGGCCTCGCGGTCCTCGGCGCGATAGCCCTTGACGACGCGCACGCCGCCCAGCGATTCGTTGAGGCGTCCCGTGACCTCGGCGGTAATGCGGCTGCGCTCGCGAAAGATGGGGCGGATGTAGGCAAAGGCCTTTCGCAGGATAAGAACGAAGAAGAGCATGATGGCGAGCACGATCAGGGTCATGGTCGGGCTTCGGTAGAGAAGATAAACGAAGACCATGGCCGCGGCCAGCAGGCCGCCTACGAACTCGACCAGCCCAGTACCGACGAGGTTGCGGACGCCCTCCACGTCATTCATGATGCGCGAGATCAGCATGCCGGTCTGGTTGCTGTCGTAGAAGGCGACGGAGAGCAGGCCGACGTGGCGCTGCACCTGAACGCGCAACTCGGCGATCATGCGCTGCGCGGCTTTGGACATAAGCTGCGTGAGCGAGAACGAAGTGATGGCCTGGACCACGGCGGCGGCGACCACGACTTCGACAATCGGCAGCAGTTTGTTGGTATGGTGCTGGCGCAGCACCTCATCGATGAACGGTTTGGTGGAAACCGGGAGCACGAGTCCGGCGAGGCGGTTGATGCCGACCAGAACCAGGCCAAGCAGCATGAGCCAGCGGCGCGGACGCATGAGCTTCCAGACCATGGGCATGGCTTTGCGGATGGGTGGCCGTTTGCGGCGCTGGTCGCTGGTCGGGGATGGTCCCGCCCCACGTGCGGATCCGTGGGCGGAGCCGTGCGTGCGCTCGGCCTTGGCCGCCATTGATCCCATGCTTGATCCGCCGCGAAATCCTGGCATTGGCTAATCCTGAGCGGCGATGCGGGTGCGGCGCGCGGTGATAAACGAACGGATGGAGAGGAGCACGAAGAGCAGGAGAATGACGGATGTTGCGGCCCATTCCACGACCAGGAGAGGGTGAGGGAATTGGCGGCCCAGCAGCATCTGGATG
>JBAUHD010000232.1:0-4838 GCA_049680085.1 Acidobacteriaceae bacterium | reverse complement strand
GGCCATCCCGACCCGCGCCTCAATGGCAAACACCCTGAGCTGAAGGACAAAGTCATCACCCCCGACATCCTGCTGGAGCCGCATTTCGCATCGCTGGAAATGACCTTCTACGAAGGCTCGCAATTTCCCTCCGAGTACAAGGGAGACGCCTTCGCCGCCGAGCACGGCTCATGGAACAAATCCAAACGCGCCGGCTATGAAGTGGTTCGGCTGAAGATGCACGATGGCAAAGCCGCTGGAACCTATGAGGATTTCGTCACCGGCTTCGTGTTGCCCAACGGAGACGTTTGGGGTCGCCCCGTAGGCGTCACCGTCGCTAACGATGGCTCGCTCTTCGTGACCGACGACGGCTCAGGATCGATCTGGCACGTTGCGTATGTAGGCGGGAAATAGGAAACCGCGAGCGCCTGAGCGAGAGGCAGTCGCGGTCTCTTCCGCGGCATCTCACCCCTGTATAAGGAACAAAATCCGACATCACGAACGAAGATTGAGAGACCAACCATGAGCGTTGATATTCATGAGATCCTCACCCCAACATTGCAGGAGGAGGAGACGGATGAAAGGCTGACGGGAATCTTCGCAAAAACCAATAGCGAAGCCATTGGCGAACCAGAGCAAGAAGACGAAGAAGAAGATGAGGACGAAGATGAGGACGAGGACGAAGATGAGGACGAGGACGAAGACGAAGACGAAGACGAGGACGAGGAAGAAGATGAGGACGAAGACCTAGAAGAAGAAATGCCCGCGTCGAAGAGCTCTTCTCAATCCAGCGCGGCAAAGAAAGCCAAACGATAGACGCTTGTTCCCGCCTTTTAGCTGCCGGCGGCGCGGTTGTGGGTATCGCCGCCGGCTTCGGCGAACTGGTTCATGGTCTCCCGCAGATACTTGTGCGGATTCACCGGCGTGTCGCGCACGCGCACTTCATAATGCAGGTGCGGCCCGGTGCTGCGCCCGCTGCTGCCCACGTATCCAATCACCTGGCCGCGCTGCACGCGCTCGCCAACCGCAACGGCAAAACCGGAGAGGTGTCCGTACACCGTCTCAATCCCGCTGCCGTGGTCAAGGACAATCTCCCGTCCATAGCCGTTCCCCAACGAAGCCTTCAGCACCACGCCGTCCGCCGGAGCGCGAACCGCCGCGCCAAAGCTGGTCGCAATGTCAATGCCGGAGTGGAAGGCCCCCTCACCGTTGAATGGATCCAGCCGCTCGCCAAACGAACTGGTGATCCGTCCCATCACCGGCCACAGGGTCGGCGCATTCAGCAGACTCTTCCAATTGGTATTGACTACGGGATTAATCCCAAGCTCAAACGCCTGCGCCAGCTGCCCGGAAAGCGCCGTCGTGCGCAGCGACGAAAGCTGATCGAAGGACTGTACGTACGCGGCCTCGGTAAAACTTGAGTCGGAATCGCTGGCAATGGGAGCCGCGGTGGCCACCGATTTGGTCAGTCGGCTCTGGCGCAGTCCATAAAGCGCGCTGACCTCGCTGGCCAGTGAGCCGAGCGAAGCCGCCTGCACTTCCTTCTGCTGGGCCACCGCCTGGAGCTGCTTGTAGTCTTGTCTCAGCGCCTCGTGCTGGGTGCGAATCTGGTTGAAGCTCGCCGTCTTCAGCAGCATCCGGCTGTAGGAACCGGCCATGCCCGCCAGCGTGAAAGCCCCAACCACCGCGGCGGCCACAAACACGTAGGCGTAATGCATGGGGACAGGAATTTTCCGGAGGCGTCCGTCCTCTTCCCGGGCCACAAAAATGATGTAAAAGCGTTTCCGCACGAGCCTTTCACCTGACGTTCCGGGAAACCGCGCGTCGTCCCGTATTGAACACCATTCCACAGCAACCCGGCAGCCTTCCCCAAGGCGGCCGGAAGAGAACAGGAATATCTAGTAAGACGCTAACAGGCCAGAAAGTGTCGGGTCAACTTAAACATTTGCGAACCGGCGAGGCTCAGTTCCCGAACGGGCTTGCCTCGGGTTGCCCGCCTCCGGCTCTAAAAAAGCTGGCGAAGAGCGGTATATTCCAATTATTGTAAAGGCCATGCGCGCGCGTAATCGCTGTTTCTTCGCCTTCTTCTATTGTTTTCTGCTGGCTCCCACGCTTCTCGCTCAAAAATACGTTCCCAAAGCAATTACGTTTTCCGGCTACACCGCTGCGAGCCAGGCGGAACTGCTGGCCGCTTCCGGGCTCACCCCGGGCGTCGCGATTGGGCAGCCGGAAATCCAGGCCGCGGCGCAAAAGCTGGACAACACCGGCCTGTTTTCCGATATCCGGTTCACCTTTAACGGAGTGGACCTGCACTATGCGCTGAAGCCCGCGGATGGGGCCGCGCCGGCAATTTACGAGAATTTTCCCTGGTGGAGCGGCAGTGTGCTGGAGGCGGCGGTCGTGGCGAAGGTCCCGCTGTTTCATGGCTCAGTGGTGCCGGAGAGCGGGTTGCAGAACCAGGTCGCGGCTGTGCTTACGGCGCTGTTGCAGCAGAAGGGCATCGCCGCGACCGTGATCGCGGTTCCAGAGAAAAATAGTGCCGGTCAGACCACGGGCGTCGATTTCCGGATCGACTCGCCGCCGGTCCAGGTGGGCCAGGTTACGTTTGCGGGCGCCAGTCCGGAGTGGGCCGTTCCGCTGACGGCCATTGCGAAGGCGGCGACCGGGCAGAATTACGGAGCGGGAACCAACTCGGCCCTGCAGGCGGCAATCAAGGCGGTGTATCACCGCAAAGGCTATTTGGACGTCAGCCTGGATAAGTTCACTTACGGCCAGCCGCGGCTTGCCAACGGCAAGGTCATGGTTCCGGCGAGCGCGGCCATTGTCGAGGGCGCGCAGTACCGGCTTGCCGGACTCACGCTCTCCGGCGATGTGCTGATGACGCCGGATCAGTTCGCGAAGGGGGCCAGGCTTCATCCCGGAGATATCGCGAATGAAGACCTGCTGCGGCAGACTCTCGCCGAGGTGGCCATGCCCTACAAGGCCAAGGGGTATTTGCGGGCGGAGATCACGGCGAATCCGGTCTTCAATCGAACCAGCCATACCGTGGATTATTCCATCACGGTGACGCCCGGACCCGTGTTCCACATGGGCAAACTGACACTTGTAAATCTGGCCCCGGACCAGCAGGCGCTGGTGAGGAAGTACTGGACCCTGCACGCAGGCGATGCTTACGACGAGACCTATGCGCCCACATTCCTGAACCACAACAAGAATTCGCTGCACGCGCTCGACGGGTGGTCAGCCAGCTATAAGCAGTACGCGAACGAGGACACCCACATCGTCGATCTGGTCATTACCTTCCTGCCCGGCGGACCGGTGAATTAGCCCCTACTCCACCACCGCAATCTTCGCCCGCCTGCCCAC
This sequence comes from Acidobacteriaceae bacterium, assembly GCA_049680085.1. Taxonomy (GTDB): domain Bacteria; phylum Acidobacteriota; class Terriglobia; order Terriglobales; family Acidobacteriaceae; genus Silvibacterium. The sequence goes on along the minus strand of JBAUHD010000232.1, from coordinate 1,493 downwards.
CCGCAGCGTCAGCCGCGCGGCTCCGTCAAGCGCAAGATGCGCCTGCCGCACAACCTCGCCATCAATCCGCACCGCGCCTTCCTTAATCTTGCGGTCAGCTTCCGAAGCCGACGCGGCAAGCCCCGTCGCGGTCAGCAGCTTCGACACGCGGACCCGCCCCTCGGCATCACGACCCAGATCGTCGGCGCTCACGCGAACCTCTTCCAGCCCCTCCACGTCATCGCTCTTCTGCTGGAACCGACGAGCCCAGTTCTCATCCGCCGCGCGCGCCACCTCTTCGGAATGGAACCCGGCAACAATCGTCCGCGCCAGCCGCTTCTTCGCCTCCATCGGATGCAGCGAGCCCGCGCCCACATCGGCGTGCATCTGGTCGATCTCGCTCTGGCGCAGGTCGGTTAGCAATTCCCAGTAGCGCCACATCAGCTCATCGCTCACCGACATGAGCTTGCCGTACATCTCCTGCGGCGGCTCGTGGATGCCGATGGCATTGTTGAGCGACTTGGACATTTTCTGCACGCCATCGAGGCCCTCGATGATGGGCGTCATCAGCACGATCTGCGGTTGCTGGCCAAAATCGCGCTGCAACTCGCGCCCCGCCAGCAGGTTGAACTTCTGATCCGTGCCGCCCAGCTCCACATCGGCCCGCAGCGCCACCGAATCGTACCCCTGAGCCAGCGGGTAAAGCATCTCGTGCAGCGAAATAGGCTGCTCATTCTGGAAGCGCGCATGGAACTCCGCCCGCTCCAGCATCTGCGAGACGGTAAACTTCGCGGCCAGCCGAATAATGTCCTCAAAATTGAGCTTCCCCAGCCATTCCGAGTTGAACCGCACCTCCGTCTTGTCGCGGTCCAGAATCCGAAACACCTGGTCCGTATAGGTCCGCGCGTTCTCATCAATCTGCTCCCTCGTCAGCGGCTTGCGCGTAACGTTGCGGCCCGTCGGGTCGCCGATCAGCGAAGTGTAATCGCCAACCAGAAAAATCACCTGATGCCCGAGGTCCTGAAAATGCTTCAGCTTCCTCATCAGCACCGTATGGCCCAGATGCAGGTCGGGTGCCGTGGGATCAAACCCGGCTTTCACGCGCAGCGGTTCGCCCGTCCGCAGCGATTGTTCCAGCCGCTCGCGCAGGTCACTGACGCGGATGATCTCCGCCGCGCCTTTCTGCAGCAGATCAAGCTGCTCGTCCACAGGAAGAAAATTTGACATTGGACTCTCAGTATAAAGTCCGGCAACCCTCGCGACTCAATTCCCGACCAACGGGAGGGCAGAGGGGCAGGCGTCAAGACGCGGCGAAGCCGCTGTTGCCTGGACGGCCAGTCCCCGGATTGCGCCGGAGGCGCGTGTGCCTGGACGGCCAGTCCCGCGTGTGCCTGGACGGCCAGTCCCCAAAACTTGCCCCATGCCGCCGTCCGAACGTATCATCCGGCAAGAGCACGAATCATGTCTGGAACCAATCTGGCACCATCTTTACGCGATAAAGGCCGCATCCTGTC
>JBAUHD010000231.1:0-1928 GCA_049680085.1 Acidobacteriaceae bacterium | reverse complement strand
TTATCTATATCCTGGGCGACGTGGGAAAGCCCGGCGGCTTTCTGATCGACAACAATGAGCACATCTCGCTCATTCAGGCGCTCACGCTGGCGGGGGGATGGAAGAGGGAAGCCGCTCTGAGCCAGGCCCGTCTCATCCGCAAAGTCCCTCAAGGGCACGAAGAGCTGAAGCTTGACCTCAAACACGTGATCAAAGGCAAGCAGGCGGACGTCAAAGTGGAGGACGGCGACATTCTGTATATTCCGTCGAGCCTCGGCAAGACCATCGCCTATCGAGGAATGGAAGCGGTCATCACCGCGGCGCAGTCCGTGGCTGTCTATCAGTCGTACCCTGGCAATTAGAGCCCGTTGCCATGAGCTAATCCATGGGAGCAGCCCCACAAACCGTTTCGCAGCCGCTCTTTCTGCCGCGCCTCCGCACCTTCGGAGACGATCTCGCTCCACCGCGTCCGGCCTTCTTCACCCTCATTCCGGCAGTCCTCGCCGTCGTGGGAATGCTGGTCTGGATGATGGGCGACGACGCTGGCTTTGTGCTGGCTTGCGCCGTCGCGACGGTGATCGGCTTCTACACGCTGTGGGATTGGCTGTTTCGCAAAGGCCCCACGCGCTTCTCCACCATCACCGCCATGGCCTTGCTGATTGGCTATGGCGCCGGCGCGCTGAATACCTGGGCGACCCTCCCCCGAGGCTCGCTCAGCATTTCCGCCACCATGGGTTTGCCGCAAGGCGTGCTGGCGCGGGCCATTGGAGCTGTGCTCATCGTGTCGGCCCTCCTGTATTTTCTAGGCGAAATTTTTGAAAAGCCGATCTTCGGACGCGATTTCCGTTTCACCGTCGACGGCAGAACCCGCACGCTGGTTTGCATCGGCGCACTTGCCATGATTGCCGGCTACGCTACCCACGCCATCGGCTTCCAGGGCCCTACTTCCGTTGGAAGCCACCTCAATCCCTTCGGGGCCTTCCTCGCTTGGCTTTACGCTCCGCTGACCGCCATCTCCGTCACCGCCTTTCTCACCGCGCCGCGCGGAAAGTCAAAGGTTCTCAGCGGCATCACCATGATGGTTCTCCTTCTGATGTTTTCCGTCATGGGGAGACGAAGTTCCGTCTACACCGCTGTCGAGATTCTGCTCGTCCTGGGGTTCTCCGCGTATCAATGGCGTGGCCGGACTCTCCACAAAGCGCTCATGATCCTGGCCCTGGCGGGAGTGGTCATCGCCTGCTCGCTCACCTTCATGCTGCTCCGAATCGCCGGGTTGACCTCCCACCGCACCGAGCAAGTCACGGTCGCAAAGCGGATCGAGGTTGCCGGCCGAATGGTCAAGAAGGGCGGAGCCTACGCGCTTGCCGCCAGCACCACAACGGAAAATGTTCAGAGGAGAACCTTTGTCCTCGGTTTCCTGGCCAGCGTTCTCGAAGGCAGCATGAAGCGGCCCACCGCCCACGGCGTGGACGCCGCAATGCAGGCGCAATTGGTCATTCCCAGCTTCATCTATCCCGACAAGGATCTCTCCTTTTCTGAAGAAGGCCTTGTGGACCGGCTATTCGGCTACGGATTTGGCGACCAGCCTAACTCCATCCTCACGGCGGGCGCCACCGACTTTGGGCTGGCCGGCCTCCTGCTTTATCCGCTGCTGTTGGTCGGCTTCTCGAGAATTCTTTTCGATCTGCTTGCCAGATGCTTCAGAGCCGTCCCGCTCATGTTCGTCGCCCTGTCCTTCATACTCAGCTTTTTGCAGACCGAATCGACCATCACCGGATACCTGGAAACACTTCGGGTATCACTCTTTTTCGGGTTGGTGATCGCGGGCTTCCTGGCAATGCCGAAACTCAAGCTGTACGATAGCTAAGGCTGGAGTGGACTGGATGCGAAAACGGAACATTGCGATGTGGCTTGGCGGAGCGGTCCTCCTGTGCGTGATCGCATCATGC
>JBAUHD010000230.1:0-31891 GCA_049680085.1 Acidobacteriaceae bacterium | reverse complement strand
CACCTGTCACCTGTGATGTTTCGCATCGCCCCGCATCGGTCCCTCAATGCTTTGAGTAGAACTGGATGTCGAGGGTGCGCAGGTAGGTGTGGAGGCCCGCGTCCTGAATGGGCATGATGAAGGCGTCGGCGCCGGACTCGTTTCGATGCTCGTGCCAATAGCCGGGAGGGGTGACGAAAGCCGATCCGGTGTGCCAGTCCGCTCGCACCGGATTCTGGATGGTGCCGTCGGGATTAAGTGCCGCGCCCACGAGCGTGTAGACGTTCGGACCGGCTTCGACGACATAATCGACGGCGGCGGACTGGTGGCGATGGGGCATTTGTCGCGCGCCGGGCGGGATGATTCCGAACATTGTCCAGAGGACATGCGTGATGGTCATGGTCTGCTCGAAGTTCCGGTTTGCGAGCAGGACGCTGATGCGGCTTCGCTGCGACGCATGCGGGTCGGCCTTGGCGTTCTCCAACTCGCGCATCACGGCTTCCCGACTGTAGAGCGTGGGGCGGAAGCGGGCCTCCGACCTCTCGACACCGAGGTAAGCCAGAAGCGGCGAGTCAGTGACCAGATAGAAGGCGGCATCGTCGTCAGCATGATGTTCCGCCGGGATACCGGGCAGGATGAAAAAGTCTCCGGTCTTCCAGGGGATCGCGCCGCCGGCGGTTTCGGTGCGTCCGCGTCCCCGAATCACATAGTAAAATTCGCCAGTGGCGCGAGGGGAAGTCGCGAGCCGCTCGCCGGCATGGATGCGCACGAAGCTGGCCAGCAGCCCCGGCGTTGTGGCGGGATAAGGACAGCGCAGTTCCGCGCTGAGATCCAGAGGAACGATGCGGCTTTCGCCAGAGGCATAAAGAGCGGCGCTGAATTCCCGATAGGGAATCTCGGGAACAGAGCCGGATGCGATGGGGTTGACGGCGCGGCTGTATTCAAAAATCTGCACGTCCGAAGTGGAGTCCGCGACAAGGCTGCTCATTGGGTATTCTCCTACAAGCAGACATGATGGCACAGAGGGCGCGGCGCGCGCCAGAGGGATTCCGCGGATCTATTCAGAATCCTGAACGCTTTTTCTCCGGAGCAGGAGGCGCGCATTGACAGCCGCCGCGCCGAATGAGACGGTACGGGTGGGGATTCCGGAAATTCCCGCAAATCGGCTGCGAATGGATAAGGACTTTGCCCATGAGTAAGAAAGTTGTGAAGCATCCTGATAAGGCGGTCAGCACGGGCGCGTACTCCGCTGGATTGTGCAGCGATGGGTGGCTTTTTGTAAGCGGGCACGCTTCCCAGGATTTGCAAACGGGCGAAGTGATCAGCGGGAGCACGGGCGAGGAGACGGCGCGCACGCTGGCTTCGATTGGAAAAGTGTTGAAGGAGGCCGGCTGCGGGTTTGAGGATGTGGTGAAGTGTACCTGCTACCTGGCCCGCATTGAGGATTTTGATGAGTTCAATGAAGCGTACGCCAGATTTTTTCCTGAGGCGCCTCCGGCGCGCACCACGATTCAGGCGGTGCTTTGGGGCGGTCTGAAGGTGGAGATTGACGCCATTGCGCGCGTGCCCGGCAAGCAGGAGTGAGCGCGCCATTGGCCGGCTTTTCGGTTCGCAACCTATATGAGAGGAACAGAAACCTATGCACATTCGCCGGTCTTTTTCTGTTGAGTTGGTAATCGCTATGATGCTTCTGGTCTGGACGCTATGTCCGGCGGCCAGAGCCCAGTCGAGTATTCTGGCCGCCACGCCGCCGATGGGCTGGAATAGCTGGAACCACTTTGGCGAAAAAGTTACGGATGCGGATGTGCGCGCGGCCGCCGATGTGATGGTTTCAAGCGGAATGAGGGACGCGGGCTACGTATACATCAATGTGGACGATACCTGGGAAGGCAAGCGCGATGCGCAGGGGAACATTCACTCGAACAGCCGTTTTCCGGATATGAAGGCACTTGCGGACTATGTTCATTCCAAGGGGCTGAAGTTTGGGATCTATTCTTCTCCCGGTCCGAAGACGTGCGGAGGGTATGAGGGAAGTTATGGTCACGAACGACAGGACGCGAATACTTATGCCAGTTGGGGCGTGGATTTTTTGAAGTACGACCTGTGCAGTTACATGGATGTTATGAAGCTGCACGATCCCAATCAGGACCCGAAGAAGGCGCAGGCGATGATGGAAGACGCTTACGCAAAGATGCATCGGGCGCTGGTGAATACAGGCAGGCCCATTGTTTACAGCTTGTGCCAGTATGGAGTGGGTTCGGTTTGGGAGTGGGGCGCGAAGGTGGGCGGAAACCTGTGGCGCACGACCGATGATATCCGGGACAACTACCGGAGCATGGCATTGATTGGTTTCTCCCAGGCGGGGCTGGAGAAGTATGCGGGGCCGGGACATTGGAATGATCCCGACATGCTGGAGATAGGCAACGGCGGAATGTCGGCGGATGAATACCGGACACAGATGAGCTTGTGGTCGATTCTGGCCGCGCCACTGCTTGCGGGCAATGACTTGAGCAAGATGGATGCGACGACCCAAAGCATTCTGATGAACAAGGAAGTGATTGCCGTGGACCAGGATCGGCTCGGCGTTCAGGGACACCGCGTGAGACCGCCGCAGATATGGGAAAAGCCGCTGAGCGGCGGCGCGAAAGCTGTGGCCCTCTTCAATTATGTAACGGACGATGAAGCTGAGCCGCTGACGCTGTACCTGAAGGATGTGGGATTCAGCGGGCCGGTCCATGCGCGCGATCTTTGGGCGCATAAGGACCTCGGGGTCCTGAATGGCTCCTACACCGTCACGGTTCCTAAGGGCGGAGTGGTCATGTTGCGGTTGTGGAAGTAGAGCTTGCTGAGTGCAGGGCGCGATGCGCAGGAGCGGCCCGTCCAGCGGAATGAACATAACATCGCGCGCGCACGGCTTGCGTATTGACGGTTCGGTCACGCCTCCGTAGCATCGCTCCAGATGGAAACCGCAACGTCGCAAAACAAGGGTAGCAACGGCATGTTGGCGGGCCGCACGAAACTTTTTGAGCGCAAGCCGATGCTCGCATTCGGCGCGCTGATTGCGGTCAACGCGATGTGGGCCTTTCAGTTCGCGGGGGCGCGCATCGCCACGCGCGAGCTTGGCGCCGTGCTGGTTACACTGCTGCCGCTGGCGCTTGCGACGCTGCTGGTGGCGCCGTTCGCCAAACTGAATCTCGATATTTTTCGAGCGAAGAACCGCTCAATCCTTATCGATATAATTCTGCTCGGCACGCTGGGCGTTTTTCCCGCGCAAGTCTGCCTTGTGTTTGGAGTGGAGCGGACCCTGGCCTCGAATGCCAGTGTGCTCGCCTTGACGGTGCCGGTATTTACCGCCATCAGCGCGTCCCTGTTTCTGCACGAGCGCATGACGAAGCTGCGCTGGCTCTCGTTCCTCATCGCGATTCTGGGTGTGTGCCTGATCTCGACGAAGGATATCCATGACGCACGGCTGTTTCGCCTGGAGTATATGGGCGGGAACCTGCTGGTTCTGGCAAGCTGCGCGGGCAGCGCATTCAACAACTCCTATAGCCGGCGGGCGCTTTCGCGGTTGTCCCCGGCGCAGGTGCTGGTGTGGACCTTTCTTGTTGCCGACCTGGAGCTGGGGGTGCTGTGCGAGATGATGGAGCCGCGGAGTTGGGGACAGCTCGCGCATCTTGGGCCTTCGGTGTGGTGGAGCCTGATTCTGGTCGCAGTTTTCAGCCTCGGCGTTTCCATGTTGCTGTACTTCGCGGTAATCCAGGCGGTGGAGGTGATGCGCGCGGCGCTCTCCGTGTATCTGTTGCCGGTGTTTGGAGTAATATTTTCCGCGGTCCTGCTCAAGGAAAAGCTGACCACCAGCCTGATCGCAGGAGGCGTGCTTATCTTTGTGAGTTGCTTTCTGGTCACGGTTTATGAAGAAAAGCAGCGTTTGCGGCGGACCGATCCATGATGAATCAATTTGCTGTTGAGGGTATTGTTCCTGTTGTTCCCACTCCATTTACCAGTGATGACAAGCTGGATTTGGCGGCGCTTGCCGGCTTGCTCGAATTTGCGGCGCGGGGCCGCGTATGCGCGGTGTGCCTGCCCGCGTATGCGAGCGAGTTTTATAAGCTGGTAGACGCGGAGCGCGCCGCGGTGGTCCGTCGAGCGATTGAGGTTCTGGACGGGAGATTGCCGGTTGTAGCCCAGGTCAACCACGTTTCCTCCGGTTATGTGGCGGAGATGGCGCTGGAGTTCGAGCGCGCGGGAGCGGCGGCGATTTCGGTGGCGGTTCCGCGGCTGTTTGGATTGCCGGAACGCGATCTTCTGCGCTATTTCGATCGTGTTCTACGCGCCATCACAGTTCCGCTGGTGATTCAGGATTTCAACCCCGGTGGGGCAACCGTAAGTCTGGACTTTGTGAAGGCACTGCACGCGCAGCACGAGAACTTTCGCTATTTGAAGCTGGAAGAGCCTTTGATGTCGTCCAGGGTGCGGGCGATTCTCGAAGTTACAGATGGAGAGGTAGGAGTTATCGATGGATGGGGCGGCACTTATATGCTGGAACTTATGGAGGCCGGTATCTGCGGAGTGATGCCGGGCCTGGCGATTGCCGATTTGCTTCAGGCAATATGGGACAGCGCGCGCGCAGGCGATAAGGATGCGGCCTATGAGTTATTTCAGGGAGTCCTGCCACAGATAAGCTACAGCCTGCAAAGCCTGGAGTTCTTTCACCATGCGGAAAAGGCGCTGCTTGCGGCCCGCGGTGTGCTGGCGAATCCGGCGGTGCGCGATGCCACGCTTACCATTGATGAAGTGGACCGCAACCATATTCAATTTCTTAATCGTAAAATTGTGGCACTGGCAGAGAGCCGAACGACTGGCACCTCTGCTGCGCAAATGAACCGAAAGGATCTGGCATGAAGCAGGCGGAGGACGCCATTCTGACCGGTGGAACCATTGTTGACGGCACGGGAGCGCCGGCGTATCCCGGCGACGTTGTGATTCGGGACGGCCGGATTGCGTTTGCCGGCAAGCGAGGGAACGGGGCATCCGAAGGTGGAGAGAACGCAAGGCGCAACATAATCGACTGCGCGGGCTGCGTGATTGCTCCAGGATTCATCGATGCGCATAGCCACTCGGACCTTCAGGTGCTGGAGAATCGCACCGAGAAGCTGCTGCAGGGAGTCACGTCCGAGGTGGTCGGGAACTGCGGCTTCTCCGCGTACCCCCTGCCGGAAGACGCGCGGGTGTTGCGGGAATTCGCGAATGGCATTCTATGCGGCGATGATAATTGGGGATGGGATTCCGCCTCTGGTTACCTGGCGAGCGCGAGCAAGTCGAAGGTTGCGACCGTAGCGTCGCTGGTGGGACACGGTTCGCTGCGAATCAAAGTTGCGGGGAATACCAGCCGGGAGTTGACGGGCCGCGAAGTCGATACCATGGCGGGCCTGCTGGATGAGGCGCTGGAGCAAGGGGCAGCGGGACTTTCGTCTGGCCTGATGTACGCTCCCGGGTCGGGCGCATCGCCGGAGGAATTGATTGCGCTTGGCCGCGTGGTGGCGAAACGAGGCAAGGTGTATGCAACGCACATGAGGAGCTATTCCGCCGGGCTGGTGGATGCAGTGGAAGAACAGCTTGCGATTGCGGAAGCTGCCGGGTGCCGGCTTCAGATTTCCCACCTGCAGGCGGCGGGCGAGGATTATTGGCCACTGCTGCAGCAAGCGGTTGAAGCGATTGAGGCGGCATCGGCGCGGGGCGTGGATGTGGCGTTTGATTGTTATCCGTGGCTCGCCGGCTCGACGGTGCTGACGCAGGTGTTGCCGCAGGACGCGCTGGATGGAGGCATTCCCCGGCTCATGTCGCGGCTGCGTGACGCGCAGGAGCGAGAATCGATTCGGCCCAGGATTAAGCCTGAAGCCCGGTGGAACGGCGTGGTGATTACTTCAACCGGAACCAATGATGCGCTGGTGGGCCGGTCGGTACAAAGCATCGCCGAGGAGCGCGGGATTGATCCGGCAACGACGGTGATGGACATTCTGCTGGAGCAGGAAGGCAATGTGAACATCGTGGAGCACTGCCAGTCCATCGACAACCTGCGGGCCCTGCTTACGCATCCGCTCTCGATGGTCATTACCGACGGAGTTTATACCAGGGGGCGCTCTCATCCGCGACTGTACGCGACGTTTCCTCTGCTGTTGGGAGAGATGGTTCGCGAACGCAAATGGCTGGGACTGGAAGAGGCGGTGCATAAAGTGACGGGCAGACCGGCGGCGACGTTCCACATGCTGGACAGGGGACGGATTGCGGAAGGGTATGTCGCCGATATTACAGTGTTCGATCCGGGAATGGTCCACACGGACGCGAGTTACGAAAGGCCTGATGTTGCGCCGGTGGGGATCCGTGCGGTTTTGAGAAATGGCCAGGTGTTGGTGGACGCGGGCATGGTTGCATAACGCGCAAAAGGAATTGATATGAACCTGCATGACTTAGAAACTCCGGCGGTTGTGATTGATGCCGACATACTCGACCGCAATCTTCGTAACATGGCCAGTTACTGTGCGATCCATGACATTGAGCTGCGTCCTCATACCAAGACACATAAAATACCGGCGATTGCTCACATGCAGTTGAAGTATGGCGCGCCGGGTATCACGGTGGCGAAGCTTGGAGAGGCCGAAGTCATGGCGGACGCGGGCGTGTCCGATATCACGATTGTTTATCCTCTCTGGGGCGAGATGAAATGGAAACGGCTGGCGGAGCTGGCCAGGCGCGTGAAGATCGCCGTTACGATGGACTCGCTGGAGGTGGCCGAGGGCATTTCCAGGGCGGCGAAGGCGGCGGGTGTCGAAGTTGGAATTCGCGTGGAGTTCGACACTGGCCTGCAACGCTGCGGGCTTCCGCTGGAACGTGAATCGCTCGATGTTGCGCAGCGGGTCTATGCGCTTCCGAACCTTCGCTGGGAGGGCGTGTCGGTTTATCCGGGCCATATCATGGGAAATCGGGAAACTCGAGAGCGGGACATTGCGCTTGAGAACGAGCGCCTTGATCATCTCTACGCACTGCTGGATTCAGTTGGAATCCCGTACCCGCTGGTGAGCGGCGGCAATACGCCGGCGGCTTATGAGAGCCACCAGTTTCACGGGGTAACAGAAATCCGGCCGGGCACGTATGTCTTTAACGACCGCAACACCGTGGATGCGGAATCGTGCGGCTATTCGAATTGCGCGGCGACGGTGCTCACAACGGTGGTGAGCACAAGCGTGAAGCACCGGGCGATCCTCGACGCGGGCAGCAAGACGCTTTCAGCCGACACGCTTCTGTCCGGCGAGGGGAAGCATTTTGGGTATATTCAAGAGCATCCCGAATATGTCCTTGAAGGACTGTCGGAAGAGCACGGGCACCTGGCCGTGCCGGACGGCGCAAATCTGAAGCTGGGAGATAAGCTCCGGGTTATTCCAAACCATATCTGCCCATGTATCAATCTGCACGACCAGGTGTTCGTGGTATCCGGAGACCGGGTGGTCGAGCAATGGAAGGTCGCAGGCCGCGGGAAAGTTGTGTAGCCGGTCCATTCCATCCAGAATGCTGGACGCAAATCGCGCAAATGGCTGAAGGGGTCTTGATCTTTCTGGGATCACGGCGAGACACTGTGTTCGCTGTCCGACAAGTGCTTGCGTATAGAAGCGCCGCTTCAATCCGCGGCTGCGTTTTTGTTCTATTGAGGAAAGAATGATGAACCGAATGAAGCTGATTGCGATGCTGCTCTGCGTGCTTACCGGATCCCTGGCCTTCGCCGAGAATCGTCCACTGTTGCCTCGTCCCCAGCAGGTCCAGTATGGGGCGGGCAATGTAGAGATGGGGCCGGCGCGCATTGAATTTTCAGCGCCGCCGAACGCGGAAGACCGCTTCGCAGCCGAGGAGTTGTGCTCATGGATACGCGCGCGGACCGGGCGTGAAGTTACCGTGGGCGCTTACGGCAACAGCAGCGACGGCGCGTTGACGATTGTCCTGGATCGCGACGGCTCCGCGGACCAGCCGCTGGCGCTTCCCGGCGACAAGCCTGGCCCCAAGTCTTTTGAAGCTTATGATCTGTCGGTAACGCAACATGGCGTAAAGATTCATTCGCGGTCGTCGGCGGGAATCTACTATGGCGCACAGACGCTGCGCCAGCTCATTGAGGGCGAGGGAGCACAGGCTGCGCTGCCACTGGTTGAGATTCACGACTGGCCGTCGATGGCTTTTCGCGGAACCATGGTGGACATCAGCCACGGACCGCTGCTGCGCGAGAGCGAGATTGAGCGTCAGATTGATTTTCTGTCGCGGTGGAAGGAGAACCAGTATTACCTGTACACCGAGGACAGTATTGAACTAACCGGATATCCTATTCTGAACCCAGGCGCGCGCTTGTCTCAGGATGAAGTACGCCGCATTGTTGCCTATGGCCGTAAGCGCCATGTGGATGTTATTCCTAACTTCGACTTGTACGGCCATCAGCATGATCTATTTCGTGTTGAACAATATTCTGACCTGGCAGACGAGCCGCACGGGACCGAGTTCGACGCCAGCAATCCCAAGGTAATGAAGCTCATGACAGACTGGGTGAACCAGCTTGCGGATCTGTTTCCCAGCCCCTTCGTCAGCATTGGCTTTGATGAGACATTTCAGATAGAAGCGGCCACTCACGCGACCGGAGCCGCCGCACAGCCTGCGTCTCTGTTCGTCAAGCAACTGTCAACGGTTGCCGGACTTTTTCAGAAGCGCGGCAAGCACGTGATGGCTTATGACGATATTATCGTCAAGTATCCGAAGGTCATTTCCCAGCTTCCTCCTGGACTTATCGCGGTGGCCTGGTACTACACCTCTGAGGATCCGGCTTATAAGCGGTGGCTCGGGCCGCTTATTACCAACCATATTCCTCATATTGTGCAGCCTGGAGTGACCAGTTGGAACCATATCACCCCGGACTACGACACTACCTTTGAGAATATCGATACCTTTCTTGCCGCCGGACGGAAGTCGGGTGCGATTGGGCTGGTGAACTCCGCCTGGGCTGATGATGCGCAGCTGTTGTTTCGGATGTCGTTTCCTGGAATGGCCTATGGCGCCGTTGCGCCCTGGCAATCCGTGCCCATGGATCGTGCCAGCTTCTTTTCCGATTATGCAAAGCAGATGTATCCGGAGGCTGCTGCTCCGGAGATAGCCTCCGCGCTGGACGATATGCGGCAGGCTGAAACCGAGATACAGAAGTCAATTGGCGAGCCGTCCATGTTCAACTTCTGGGACGACCCATTTTTTCCGGCGTACTACAAAAAACTCCCGGCGCATCGCGAGGACCTGCATCAGACCCGGATGCACGCCGAGCAGGCGCAAGCGGCGCTTGATCGCGCGCTGAAACTCGGCGCTGACCCCGCCACGGTCAACAGCCTTATGATCGGGAGCCAGATGCTCGATTACGCAGGTGAAAAATTCCAGACGGCCATCGAGCTGACCGATGTCTGGAACAAGTTTGGCGCGACTCGCCCCGACGAGGACCGCTGGTGGAATGAATGGGGCTCGCGGGTTACTTACCCTGACCATTCCTATCTCACGGACCTGATGGATGGGATCACCGACCTGAAGCCGGAGTACCGCGCCGAGTGGCTGGCCGAATATAAGCCTTACCGCCTGGGGTCGGCGCTTGGCCGGTGGGACGCCGAATACCAGTACTGGAGAAACATGTATGAAAAGCTAAGGGAGTTTAGCGAAAGCACAAAGGCCGGAGACAAACTACCGCCTCTCGATCAGGTGGTTGAAAGCCCGCTACCATCGTGGGCCGTGAATCATTAATCCTATTGAACGACATGAGTAACCGGCGTCGGGAAGATAACGTCGATTCCTGAAAGAAGGAAGGCCATAAGTCACGGTATGCTCCCAGTTAAACCCACGCTTAAACCCACGCGGCGCGTATTCCTGAAGGCCGCCGCCGCATTGGCGACGAGTTATTCGGCATCGAAGCTTGCGCACGGTCTGCCTGGACGCGACCGGGTGCTGGCTTATGTTGGGACCGACACCAGTCCGGTTGATGGAACTGCGAATGGTAAGGGTATCTACCTCTTCGAGGCTGACCTTCGCAGTGGCGAGTTATCGCTGCTGAAACTTGCTGCCGAAACCGCGAATCCAACCTGGCTGGCGCTTCATCCATCCGGAAAGTATCTGTATTCGACCAACGAGGTTTCAGACTACAACGGGAACAGCGGTTCCGTGAGCGCCTTCGCCGTTAACCGGACAAATGGGGACTTACGGTTTCTGAATGTTGTTAGTTCGCATGGGGCCGGCCCCACTCACCTCAGTCTCGACGCCACAGGCCGCTATGTGTTTGTGGCGAACTATTTTGGAGGCAGCATCGCGGTGCTCCCCATCCAGCCGGATGGAAGCCTCGGCGCGGCGGCGGATGTTCACCGTGATCACGGTTCCCTGGGAAGCATTCACGCGACAGACGCTCCTCCGGGGAGCTTTGCCATAAGCGGCCATGATGCGCCTCACGCGCACATGATTCACGCCGACCCCAACAATCGCTTCGTGATTCAGACTGATCTTGGGCAGGACCGGATTTATGTCTATAAGTTTGACCACGGTACAGGCAAGTTGACTCCGGCGGCGACTCCGTTTGTCACGCTTCCTTCCGGCGATGGTCCCCGGCACTTCGCTTTTCATCCCAATGGCCGATGGATGTACTCCATTCAGGAGGAAGCCTCCACTCTTGTCTTCTTCCACTATGACCCCTCGGTTGGATCGCTGACGGCTCGCCAGACCGTCTCGGCGCTGCCGCCGGGATTCACCGGGACGAACTTCTGTTCGGAGATTCTGATCTCGCAGGATGGACGTTTCCTATATGCGGCCAACCGGTTGCATAACTCCATTGCTGTGTTCGCGATTGCGGCGGATGGGAGGCTGAGTCGCGTAGGGGAAGCTATGACCGAAGGTGATTATCCAAACCACATCGCGCTAGGTCCGGGTGGAAATTTTCTGTACGTATGCAACCAACGCAGCGACCAGATTACGTCATTTCGCGTGGATAAGCGGGAAGGCAAGTTGAAATTTACCGGGAGCTATAAGCATCTTGGCACTCCCATGTGTCTGGCGTTCCTTGTTTAAGACTTAAGTTTCAGAAGGGCGTCAGAGCACCTGTCCATTCATTTGAACGATTTGTTCTGTAAGCGCGGGGTTTCTATTGCAACCAGTATCATCCATGAACTAGTGTGCCCAACAACGATTCACCTAATTCGGAGGTCCATCATGAGATCAACTCATTGCTTGTTGTACTTTGATCATCCCCGGCACCGGACCATGGCACGCAATTCCGCCGCGCGGGTTGCCCGCTTCAGAAGCGGCTTTGCCTGTATTGCCGTATTCATGGCATGCCTTGCATGGATTGCATCCGCTCCGCAGGCATGGAGCCAGACCACGACCGCGAGTATCGCCGGCACGGTAGCGGACCCGAGCCAGGCGGTGATTCCAGAGGCCATGGTGACGGCCACGAATGCGAATACGGGAGTTGCCAGCACAACCACGACGGACTCCTCCGGCCATTACGCTTTTTTGTCGCTTCCCGTCGGAACTTATGGCCTGAGCTTCGCTCGATCCGGCTTTCAGACTTCTAATATCTCCGGTGTCACGCTCCGGGTGGACCAGCGGATAACGCAGAACGTGACATTGAGGCCTGGCGGAGGAAATCAGACGGTCACGGTGGAGGCGACTCCATCGCTCGTCGACACGACCAACGCGAGCATCGGGACCGTGGTTAGTCAGGCCGCGATTCTCAATATGCCACTTAATCTTCGTGAAGTTGGCGCGCTCGCGCTGCTGGTCCCCGGCACTGTGAACACGACTGGAATATCGCTGGCCACCGGCGCGGCAAACGGCTCCGGATTTAACGACATCGGGTACAGTGGTTCCGGCGGCGGTTCCGGCGGCAATCTTCTCCTGATCGACGGCATGATCTCGCGGGCATTGAACAACAGCAGCTTCGCTCTTGATCCGCCGCCTGAGATGGTTCATGAGTTCAAGATCCAGAACAACATTTACGACGCATCCTTCGGAATGGCCGCTGGAACGGTCATGAATCTCATCACGAACTCCGGCACCAATGCGATTCATGGCTCGGCATGGGAGTATGCACGGAATAGCGTGCTGGATGCCACCGGTTACTTCGCGCTCACGCGACCGCAGTTGTCACGGAACCAGTTCGGCGGCGCAGTCGGCGGACCCATTCTCAAGAACAAGATGTTCTACTTCGGATCCTATGAAGGTCTTCGCTTAAATGCGGGCCAGGTAGCCTCGATGGAAGTGCCGACCGATGCGCAAAAGCAAGGTGACTTCAGCGGGCTGCTTACGGGAACCACTGCCAACCTGTGCGCGTCCAGCGGCGCGGCGGCGCCTGCAAACATGACCTTCGACACGGGTCAGTTGTTTGATCCCGCGACGGAGTATAACTACACCTGCCCGGCCGACCCGTCGAATCCAGGCGCCGGACAAACGACCATTCTGGTGGGTACACCCATAGCCGGCAATGTGATTCAAACTATCGACCCGGTTGCCCAAAAGGTTCTTGCACTGTTTCCGGCCCCCAATACCAGCGGTGCTGTTAATTACATTAATGAGACGCCGCAGGTTCAGCAGAATAATCAGTTTGACGCCCGCGTGGACGCGAACCTCTCGAAACGAAACTCCGTTTTTGTCCGCTATATGCTGGGTAATTCAAACATGGTTTTCCCCGGTAACAACCCCAATTTCAATGCCTATCAGCACTTCAGAGGACATAATCTGGTAGGCGGCTGGACATTTGTCATTGGTCCGTCAGCCATCAACGATATCCGCATCGGCTGGCAGCACAACTACCTGACTTATACCTGCGAGGGATGCCCGCGTCCCGCCGGAACCTTGTCCAGCTTCGGAATTGCGGGACTGACCAACGCACTCCCGCAATTCGATAGTCTTTATCCCAACTTCAGTTTCCAGAACTACCCAACCTGGGGCGATGGCTTTCCGGGATACTTCCCTGTGGCGGCTCCGGACTCTATCGAACATTATGGGGACACCTTCACGAAAGTCATGGGCCCACACACCCTTGCATTCGGCGGCACCATTGATTTCTGGCAGACCAAAGGCGTCACCGATCCATTGCAGGCCAACGGAAACTTTGATTTCAACGGCCAGTACTCCTCGCTTGCGGGCGAAATTCCAAACGCCAGCATCGCCTCCGATCTGGCGGACCTGGAGCTAGGCTATCCCTCCGGCGGTGATTACACCAAGAACGCCATCATCACCAATCTGGTGGGTGGACGCTGGGTAGGGCTCTTCATTCAGGACAACATCCATGTAAACTCCCGGTTCAGTGTGCAGGCCGGTTTACGGTGGGAGTATGA
Organism: Acidobacteriaceae bacterium; assembly: GCA_049680085.1. Classification (GTDB taxonomy): domain Bacteria; phylum Acidobacteriota; class Terriglobia; order Terriglobales; family Acidobacteriaceae; genus Silvibacterium. Next base: position 18,527 of record JBAUHD010000230.1, on the reverse strand, counting down.
TCGTCAGCCCATGGATGAGCACAATCAGCTATCGACCATATTTCCTCTGTCAAACGATAGTACGCCGGGTAATGCGCTGCTTATTACTGCCTTACCCGACTCCGAAAACGATGCGCTCTGCTCGAATGCCTACTTCATTTCTGGGAGCGGGCAATGCCTGGTCATGTCTTCCAATATGAGAAAGGCCAAGGGATTGACGGGCAATAAGGTCAGGCAACTGAGTTATGGTCCTGGGGCGGGACTGTTCGCGCCGCGACTAGGCATTTCATGGCAGCCGACGGCATCCGATAAGCTGGTCATCCACGCCGGTGCGGGAGTGTTCTCGAATCTGTCCGACACGAACCGCATGGGTTCCTTCGCCAATAACAATCCGGTTTCGACGCAGACGCCCACCTACGTTACCGCGTTCGGCGCTCCGCCCCCACTCACCAACGGCGTGCCCACTACAACGCAGCAAGTATTTGTCAACGCTCCTTCGGTGGGGCTGCAGGATGTTACCGCGCAGATGATGCCGAGTCCCTTTTATCGTACTGCCAAGACCTATGAATGGAGCTTGAGTATCCAATCTCAGCTTTCCAGAAGCTGGGGCGCGGAAGTCGCTTACGTCGGCAACCATGGCATCCACCTCGACTATGAGCACTCGTTCGGAAACCAGCCAACCCCGGGAGTGGGAGACCTTCAGCCGCGCAGGCCGTGGCCGGACTTCAACGCTTTGCAATATGACGACTTCAGGGGCTCTTCAAACTATGAATCCGTATATGGAAAGCTTGAAAAGCGAGCTTCTCATGGCTTCGCAGCGATCATTTCGTATACCTTCTCCAAGGCGCTGAACGCCGGGAACGGCAACGTAGACAACCAAACTCACGTGCAAGATGACAACAATCCAAGCGCCGATTATGGTCTCGCCGACTACAACATCGGCCAGACGTTTGTCGCCAGCCCCATTTATGAGCTGCCCTTCGGCAGAGGCAAGCAGTTCCTCTCCAATGGCCGAGTGGAAAACGCGCTAGCCGGTGGATGGCAAGTCAGCGCTATCATCACCGCGCACACTGGCCTGCCTTTTACCGTGTACTCAACTCAGGACTATTCCAATACCGGTAGCGGGTCGCCGCGCCCCGATCGCATCTGTCGCGGAGTTGGGCCGAGAACGCTGTCTCAATGGTTTGACACGAGCTGCTTTACAACCGACGCTCTTGCGCAAGCCCTCGCCAGCGGACATCCCCGGTTCGGCACCTCCAGGCGCAATATTCTTACTGCGCCCGGCGCGCAAAATTGGGATATGGCCTTTATCAAGCGGACGAAGATTAAGGACCGCATGACCGTCGAGCTCCGGGGAGAGTTGTTCAATGCATTCAATCACACTAACTTTGGAGTACCCGGCACAACTATCGGGACACAAACCGCCGGCATCATCTCCTCCAGCTCCGGTCCACGGGACATTCAGTTGGCGGTCAAGCTGCTGTTCTGATATCGGGAAACGCTCAACGAGGCCCGTATCCAACCGCGGGCCTCGTGGCTGTTGCGCTGCTACCAAATTCACCTGTTCCGATGGAATCCAAGCGATGAATATCCTTGATTTCATTGACCGTTGCGCCGTTATCACTGGCGGCGCTCAGGGCATCGGGTTCGCCATTGCAATTAATCCCGGCTTTTCGAACAAATGACGCAGGAGCACATCGACTCCATGCTCTCCGAGATTCGGCGAGGCCAATTCGTGAAAGTGGAGAAAAGAGAACTCCTACACAAGCGGCGTTGTCTTCGACCTGAGCGGGGGCCGGGCCACCTATTCGCATGCCTGCTGGAGCGGCGATCCAGAATGCTGAACGCTAACGTGAAAGATACGTGAAATCGCTCTTGATATTGAAACATCAGCAGGCGAAACTGGATTTCAATCACGCGGTAAACAGTGGACGGAGTGCGATGCGCTTAAAGAGGAGAGCGATGAACCGGATAGGGACGGGACTGCTGGCGCTGTCGTTGCTTGGTTCGGTTGGATACGCCGAGCATAGCCCGCTTTTGCCGCGTCCACAGCAGGTCCAGTACGGATCGGGTAGCGTCTGGCTTCGCGCGACGCAGATTACATTCGCCAACGCCCCGAACCAGGCGGACCAGTTCGCGGCGAAGGAGCTTCGTTCGTGGCTCCGAGAGCGGACGGGCCGCGAAGTTACCATCGCCGCTTACGGCAACAGCAGCAACAGCGCGTTCACCATTGTTCTTGACCGCGAAGGCTCGAGCGATCAGCCGCTGGCGCTGCCCGGAGACAAGCCGGGAAAAAATTCGTTTGAGGCTTACGACCTCTCCGTGAGCCAGCAGGGCGCGAAGGTTCATGCCCGTTCGTCAGCCGGCATCTACTACGGCGCGCAGACGTTGCGGCAACTCATCGAAGGCAGTGACACACAAGCCGTGCTGCCCGTCGTCCAGATACACGACTGGCCCTCGATGGCATTTCGCGGAACCATGGTGGACATCAGCCACGGTCCGCTGCCGCGCGAGAGCGAGATTGAGCGGGAGTTAGATTTGCTGTCCCGCTGGAAGGACAACCAATACTATCTCTACAACGAAAACAGTATTGAGTTGACGGGCTACCCTCTCCTCAATCCGAAGGCCCGCTTGTCCCAGGACGAAGTGCGTCGGATCGTGGCCTATGGGCGGAAGCGGCATATCGACGTAATTCCCGCGCTGGATCTATACGGTCATGAGCACGACCTGTTCCGGATAGAACAGTATTCCGACATGTCGGACCAGTCGCATGGAACAGAATTCGATGCCCGCAACCCCAAAGCGCTGCCGTTGCTGGCGGACTGGGCGAACCAGTTCTCAGACATGTTTCCGAGCCCGTTTGTTAGTATCGGGTTCGATGAAATTTTTCAAATCAAGGCCGCGGCGCAGTCGGGTTCCGCCGCCGACCCGACGGCATTGTTTGTGAAGCAGCTTACGGCTGTGAGCGGGCTATTCGCGAAGCATGGGAAGCATGTGATGGCCTATGGCGATATGCTGGTGAAGTATCCGCAGATCATCGATGAGCTTCCACCGGGATTGATGGCAGTCGCCTGGCACTCAAGCTCCGAAGACCCCACATACAAAAAATACCTTGCGCCTCTGGTGGCCCATCAGGTTCCCCATTTCGTGCAGCCTGGGGTAAAGAGCTACGACCAGATCACTCCCGACGATGCCACCGCTTACGAAAATATCGATACCTTTCTGGCCGCTGGCCGGAAATCCGGAGCCATGGGGCTCATTAATTCCGTCTGGTCCGACGACGCGCAGTTACTGCTGCGCATGTCTTACCCAAGCATGGCGTATGGGGCCGCCGCTCCGTGGCAATCGGTTCCCATGGATCGCGCCAGCTTCTTTTCCGATTATGCGCGGCAGATGTATCCTGCCGTAATTGCTCCGCACATCGCTTCCGCGCTGTCGAATATGGCGCAGGCCGAGACGGATATCCAGAAGGTAATTGGCTGGCAGTCCATGTTCAGCTTCTGGGAGGACCCATTCTATCCAACCGTCTATAAGACGCTGGCCGCGCATGGGGAGGACCTGCATCAAACTCGAATGCACGCCGAACAGGCTGAGACGGCACTCTATCGCGCGTTGAGCCTCGGCGCTGATCCCGCCACAGTGAACAGCCTGATGATCGGCAGCCAACTTCTCGACTATGCAGGCCAGAAGTTTCAAACGCCTGTCGATCTGGATGCCATCTGGAGCAAATTTGGCGGCAAACGTCCCGATGGAGATACCTGGTGGAACGAGTGGGGATCGCAGGTGACCCATTACGACCACTCCTATGTGACCGACCTGATGGACAAGATCACGGACCTGAAACCCTATTACCGCGCGGAATGGCTTGAGGAGTATGAGCCGTATCGCCTGGGCGCCGCACTCGGGCGATGGGACGCCGAATTCCAGTTCTGGCGAGGCGTGCACGAGAGGCTGCGGCACTTCAACGAGAGTACGCATCAGGGAGATACTTTGCCGCCGCTTGAGCAGGTAATTGAGAACCCGCAACCTTCCTGGGTTACGGGCGGGGAATAAGCCGGAAGTCGGGCCAAGAATTGGAGAAGCAATGCGAAATAACAGGGAATCAAAAAAACTTCTGGCGCATAACAAGCAGTACATTCCCGGCGGTGTGGTCTCGGTCAATCGGGCTATTTCGCCGGAGATAGCCTTTGCGCGCGGAGAAGGGGCCAGAATCTGGGATGTCGATGGCAATGAATACCTCGACTACCACGCCGCATTCTCGCCTCATTTTCTCGGCCACAATGATCCCTACGTGACAGAAGCGGTCATCAAGGCGCTGCGCGATCACGCCAGTCTCTTCGGCTCCGGAACAACGGAAATAGAAGGCCGGCTCGCCGAGTTGATCTGCGAGCATGTTCCCGCCGCGGAGTCCGTGCAGATGCTGAACACCGGCAGCGAAGCCACTTATCAGGCCATCCGCCTTGGCCGCGCCATCACCGGCCGCGACCACATTATCAAGATGCAGGGCGGCTACGACGGCTGGCACAACGACGTGGCCTGTAATCTCATGACACCGTTGAGCGAGCTTGGCCCCAGAGTCTCGCCCGGAGAATACCCATTCAAGCCCATCAGCGCCGGCATTCCCCCCGAGCATCAGCAGCTCGTGCATAGCGTCAATTTCAATGACTTGGATTCGGTCCGCTATGTATGTGAAAAGTATCCCATCGCCGCGCTCATCGCCGAACCCATTCTCCAGAACATCGGCATCGTCAAGCCTGAACCGGGTTATCTCAGCGGACTCCGCGACCTTGCCGATGAGTTCGGCTTTATCCTGATCTTCGATGAAGTCAAGACGGGCTTCCGCCACTCCATCGGCGGATATGCCAGTCTTGCCGGGGTCACTCCCGACCTCATCGTTTTCGGCAAGGCCCTTGCCAATGGATATCCCATAGCCGTACTCGCCGGACGCCGGGACATGATGGACCGCTTTGTTGATCCATCCTCGGCCCGCCGCGTTTTGCTTGCCGGAACGTACAACGCTCATCCGGTTCCCACGGTGGCGGCTATCGCCACCATAGAGCGCCTGCTCATGAACGATGGCGAGGTCTACAGCCATACCAACGCGCTTGGCGAGGCGATGCAGCGCGGCATTGAAGACATCCTCAAAGAGATGGGTATCCCCGGCGTCGTTGCGCGCCAGGGTTCAGCCTTCTGCATCTACTTCATGGACCATCTCCCGAAGGATTGGCACGACCTGGCGATGCATCACGACTTCGAGACCGATGTAATCGTTCGCCGCCTGCTGATTGAGCGCGGCGTCTATGTATTCCCGCAGGCCACCAAGCAGTGCTCGATTTCGGCTGCGCACACGGCGGGCGATATTGAGTTCACACTCAAGCAAGTGGAAGACGCTCTGGCTCAGGCGGTCGCCGCCACCGAGAGCAAAATTGTTTTGACCGGCAATGAGTTATGACACAATCTCAAACATCAAAAGCGCAGAAAACGAGAGTGAAGAGAATGCCGTCCGGCCCGGCTGCGGGCGCGCAATCCGAAACGGCAGGCGTTGTCGGAATGGGCCTCATGGGCACCAGCATCGCGGCGTGCCTTCTCGGAGCGGGTCATCGGCTGGTCTGCACGGATGCCGATCCAGGGAAGCTACGCAGCGCGCCGAAGAGGTTGAGGGAACTGCTGCTCGACTCGTGGAACCGAGGCTTAGTCCACGTCAGCCCAGACAAACTCATGGCCCGAGTCACGATCTCCGGAGATTTCGCCGTCCTCAAAGACGCGACCATCATCGTGGAATCAACCGTCGAAAGCATCGAGGTAAAGCGGCAGGTCATCGCTCAAGTTGAAGCGGCCGTTTCCTCCCGCGCATTGATTGGCAGCAATACGTCAGCCATTCCCGTTACCCAACTCCAGCAGGGCGCGCGCCATCCTGAGCGCGTCCTGGGCCTGCACTGGGCCGAGCCGGCGAACGTCACCCGGTTCATGGAGATCATCTGCGGCAAAGATACTTCGCTGAGCAATGCGCAAAAGGCCATGCGGCTGGCGCGCGGTTGGGGAAAAGAGCCGTCGCTTCTCCGGCGGGATATCCGCGGCTTCATCGCCAACCGAATCATGTACGCCATGCTTCGCGAGGCATTTTATCTGGTCGAGTCCGGCTACGCCACCATTGCCGACGTGGACCGCTCGCTGCGCAACGATCTTGGTTACTGGATCACCTTCGCCGGCCCCTTTCGCTTTATGGACCTGACTGGGATCCCGGCTTACGCGGCTGTGATGCAGGATCTTTTTCCTGACCTGAATTGCGCAACCGAAGTACCGCGCCTGATGCGGAAGGTAGTGCAATCCGGCGGACGCGGTGTTTCCAACGCGAAAGGGTTCTATGCCTATACTCCAGCCCAGGCAAAGCGGTGGGAAAAACTGTTTATGGAATTCAGCCATGATATCCGGGAACTGGCGGGAACGTATCCGGAAGATATTGGAGATAAGAAGACTGCGCGCCGTAAGGTGAAGTAGCTTATCTTGTTTGAAATTCAGTGCAGGCGCGATTTATTTCCGCGCCTCAATTGTAAAGTGGTCGATTACGTCTCCCGGCGTGCACTGTACATCGTTTTTGCCGCCGCCCGCCGGCCCGCACAACAGCGCCCCTTCGATCCGTGCGTCCGAAATCGAGAGCTGAAGAATCCCGAAGCGCATTGCGCGGAATGCGGACCACGAGGGCTTGGGACAAACACGGAACAGACATGCAGTGTGGCTTTCCTCCAGTTCGGAGCCTCCGATTCCCGCCGTCACGCTCACCAGTCCGTGCTCAGGATAACTGCGCTCGTAATCATGGTTATGGCCATTCACATTCAGCACATATTTGCTGTGGTGTTCGGCTAGGTCGGTCATCTCCTTCCGCAATACCATCGAGCTGTGATGGTATCCGGACGTATAGGGCGGCCGATGTCCGAACGTAACGATGAACGTGATGCTCGAATTTTTCTGTGCCCGGTCCATAATCCGCTTTGCTTCTTTGTACCAGGCGGGCCAGGTCGCGTCGGAGTAGGGTTCAGGGAAGGAGATGAATCGGGTGTTGCCGTAGTCGAACCATGACCAGTCCTGGCCGTGGCCTCCCGCGGCGGGCGCTCCTGGTGAGGCCTGCGCGTGCGGCAGCAGAAATCTGCCTTTGTAGTTGCGCAAATCATCGAATTCGGGTTTGTCCCATTCGTGATTCCCCCACACCGGCATATACGCCGTATCCTGAGACCACGCCATCATGTCGTTGAAGTGCTGGTCCACGGCCGTTTGGCTGTTCGGGTTTCCATAAGTCAGATCGCCCAACACCAGCACAAGCGCGGGAAGGTCCGATGCCACAAGCTTCTGGTTGGGAACCACGTCCTTGTAGTTGGTGGAAGCGCCGATGTCACCTTCAACATCGACCACAAACCCCGAAGTTCCCGGCGCCGGAGCGGTATGAAAGGTGTGGTCTCCGCAGGAGCCGATCTCGTAGTGATACGTCGTGCCCGCCTTCAATTTCCTCAGCAACGCCCGGTGAAACGGCCCCGGCGACGAAAATGGCGTCGGGTTCGGGGCGGCCCCACGCGCGGATTGGCCGTAGGCGGATGTCAGGCCATAGCCGACTTTGGGCGCCTCGCCCCTCCAGTCAAAGCTGATTGAACCGGGTCCATCAATCGTCCAGTGAATTTCGTCCGCGCCGCAAGCTTTCTCGAATTGCTCCGCACTTCCGTTCACCGCGCATGACAACAGAAGCGATGCACAAGCGGCAAGCAGCGCCCATTTTCCCATCACCTTCACTGGCTCCTTCAATCTTGTCTCCCCGTTCCCGGATTAAAGTCGTTTGCGGCCGCTAGTTCGTACCACCTTCGCTCTCTGCTGGAGCCCTGTCAATTGCGAATCCCCGCCCCCACGGGAAGTTGTCCAAAATGCTGAACCGGAGGCCACAACTGCTCATCAAGCCGCTTTGTATTGGGGCTTATCCATCTGGACCGACGACTATGACGGCGCGACGCGAGTCCTGTTCAAAGGAATGGACAGGTTCCAACAAGCGTTGATGATTTTGCTTGCCATTGTTCGCTCCCTTCCGTACAAAATAGCCTCCAGGTTAGAAGATGGTCCGCGAAAGGCCACGACTTAAGGTTCGCCAACCTCGATGGCAGTAACTTGACGAGGCCAAGTATGAAGCGCATTGCGCTTGTTATTGCGATGGTATTTCTGGGATTGGCGACATCGAATGCGCAGGACTACCGCGCCACCTCCACGAAGGTCGAAGTGAGCGGGCAGACGCAGGTGCTTGTTGGCGCCGGAGACATTGCCGGCTGCGCGGACCTCTCCGGAGCCGAGGCCACCGCCCAGTTGCTCGACTCGATCCGGGGAACCATCTTCGCCAACGGGGATCTGGTCTACCCCGATGGGACCAAGTCCCAGTTTGACACGTGCTATCAGTCAACCTGGGGTCGCTTTGAGCGACGCACGCGGCCCGCCGTGGGGAACCACGAATACAACACTCCCGATGCAGCCGGCTATTTTGATTACTTTGGCAAAGCTGCGCATCCTCCCGAGGGCTACTACAGTTATGACCTGGGCTCATGGCACATCATTGTGCTCAACACGAATTGCTCTGAGGACCCGGGTGTATGTAAGGCCGGATCTGCGCAGGAGAAGTGGCTCAAGGCGGACCTCCTTGCGCATCCGACCGAGTGCCAGCTCGCCTATTTCCACGAGGCATTGTTCAGCTCCGGCGAGCGACATCCGGATGAGCGCCTTCGCCCCATCTGGAACGACCTTTACGCCGCTGGTGTCGATGTCGTCGTCAACGGCCACGTCCATAATTATGAACGTTTTGCTCCGCAGGACCCCGATGCCAAGGCGGATCCGGTCCGCGGCATCCGGGAGTTTATCGTCGGGACGGGCGGCAAGAGTCATCAGGCGTTTGTACAGGTCCGCCCCAACAGCGAGGTAAGAAACAACGATAGCTATGGCGTGCTGAAGCTGGTTCTTTCGCCTGGCAGATACACCTGGCAGTTTATTCCTGTGGCCGGGGCAAGCTTTACCGATTCGGGTCACGGTGACTGCCATGGCGACCGGCCCACAGAGCGACCAAGCCGCGTCTCATTTTCAAATCCGTCTTCCGCTGGTAAGATGGGCCTCGTCCATTAAGGTGGACAGGGACTGGAATCATCATGCCAAATACCTACTCGGTGCCATCGGTCAGCCGCTCCATGAAGATACTGGAGCTTCTCGCCCAATCCCAGCGCGGACTCACGCTTTCCGACATAAGCAGAAAGCTCGGGATCCCGAAAAGCTCGGCCCACGTGCTGATCAAGACGCTGGAAGCAATGGGGTATTTGAAGAACAGCCAGATCAACGGGAGATACTGCTTCGGGCTAAAGCTGGTGGGCCTGGGCAACATGGCGCTGGAAAACCTGGATCTGCGCGAGCAGGCGAGGCCTTTTCTGCAGCAACTGATGCTGCGAACACAACTAACGGTGCACCTGGCGATTCTGGAAGGGGCCGAAGCAGTTCTGGTCGAGAAGATTGAAGCGCCCGGATTGTTGCGCCTGGCAACATGGGTGGGCAAGCGGCTGGACGCGAATAGCTCCGGAGTAGGAAAGGCGCTGCTGGCGTTTGCTGACGGCGAAAATTGCCACCAGCGATTTACGGGCCGGCCCATGGCGCGGCATAACAGGAATACAATCTCATCGCTGGACCGGCTGGCCAGGGAGCTGAAAAAGGTACGCGACCTTGGCTACGCATTCGAAGATGAAGAGGGAGAAATAGGATTTCGTTGTATCGGGGTTCCTCTTTATGACGCCGCCAACCGGGCTATTGCGGCAATCAGCGTCGCCGGCACCACCTCGCAGATTACCAATGAGCGGGTTCCGAAGCTGATTTCCAGCGTAAAAGCGGCGGCGCAGCAGATTTCGGCGCATCTCGGCTACGGCTCCGACTTTGAAGTTCCTGACGCCATCGCCGACGGAAGCCGCGCTCGCATGTAAATCCGCCGGGTTCTTTTCTGCGGATGAACAAAAGGAAAACGAGGCTGTCATAGGGCGTCCATCATTCTGAATGCCCCATTGCCGGGCAAGCTGCGCAGCGGTCAGAGTTGATCGGGATGGGGAATTGCGGTGGAGGGCGAGGGCCAGGTGTTTCCGTGCGCCGCCCGCCGCCCTGGGGATGCAACGGATGCCGCGTTCTTTGCCGGCGCTTTAAGCTGCGGAACCGCGCATCCAGCCCTTTGGACACTTTCCAGCAACCACCCGCGTATCGTGTTGACATCGGTATGTGATTCTTGAAACCTTGCATGGGTTAGTGGGTTTGGATAAGAAAGCAGGTCCTTCGATAGATGATGGGAACCAATGCGTTTCGGAGAGAGTTTCTTAAGTCCGCGGGCACTGGGCTCCTTGGAATAACCGCAGGAGCGCTTGTAACATCCGGCGCTCACGCCAGTCCCGCGCCTCTTCCGGAGGGGGAAAGGCGCATAGCCTACGACGTAAGGACCTTCGGCGCCGCCGGAAACGGAACAACGCTGGACTCCCCGGCCATCAATAAGGCCATCGAGGCGGCCAGCGCCGCCGGCGGTGGCACTGTTCGCTTGTGTGCCGGCACTTATCTTTCCTATTCCATTCGCCTCAAGAGCAACATCGCTCTCTATCTTGAGCCGGGGGCAACCATCCTTGCCGCCAGCGTACCGGTGGAAGGCCGCACCACCAACGCCTACGATCTTGCCGAGTCGAATGCGCCCTGGGAAAGCTACCAGGATTTTGGACACAACCATTGGCATAACAGTCTTATCTGGGGCGAGAACCTGGAGAACATCGCCATTCTCGGCACGGGGCTTCTCTGGGGAAAGGGCCTCAGTCGCGGCGGGAGCGAGCAGCCCTTGGCGGAAACTCCCGGTCAGGGCAACAAGACCATCGGCCTCAAAAACTGCCGCAATGTTGTCCTGCGCGATTTCTCCATTCTGGAAGCGGGCCACTTCGCGCTACTCGCAACCGGAGTCGACAACCTCACCATCGACAGTCTCCTCGTTGATACCAACCGCGACGGCCTCGACATTGACTGCTGCCGCAACGTTCGTGTTTCAAATTGCAGCATTAACTCTCCCTGGGATGACGCTATCTGCCCGAAGAGTTCTTATGCGCTCGGCTATCCGCGCACCACGGAAAACCTCACCATTACCAACTGCTATGTCACCGGCGCTTACCAAATGGGAACCATGCTCGACGGAACGTGGAAACGCTGGACTGACCTCGATAAGTCCCAGCGGCATAACGTCAGGCCCTACTATCCCAAGGAATTTAACGGCAGCATCAAATTCGGGACCGAGTCCAACGGCGGCTTCAAAAACACCACTATCTCCAACTGTGTCTTCGACGGCTGCAAAGGCTTCGCGCTCGAAAGCTCCGACGGGGCCATCATCGAGGGGTTGACCCTCTGCGGCATCAGCATGCGGGACTGCACCAACACGCCGCTCTTCCTGCGCCTGGGCGCAAGAATGCGCGGGCCTTCGGGCACTCCTATCGGTGTCCTGCGCGGCGTAACAATCTGCGACATCATCAGCTATAACTCGGACTCGCGGCTTGGCGGCGGAGGCATCATCAGCGGTATTCCCGGCCACATAATCGAAGATGTCAAAATCCACGATGTCTATCTCGAGCATCGTGGCGGCGGAACAAAGGCGATGGCGGCACTGAACCCCGCCAAAGGAGCGGATGACAATCCATATCCCGATCCCGACCAGTTTGGCGACATCCCGGCCAGCGGCTTCTTCCTGCGGCACATCAAGAACATAGAATTTACGAATGTTGAAGTGGCCTTTCCGCTGCCCGAGGCGCGTCCAGTATTCTGGATGGACCAAATCTACGGCGCGGACTTCTTCCACATCAAGGCGCCACGCAAGTTGCAGGCGCCGGTCTTTGTCATGAAAGATGTTCAGGATTTCCGTGTCGCCGCATCGCGCAATGTCGCCGATACTGTTTTAAACGATGTGCAGGAGCGAACGCTCTAATGTTCCCGAAGGACCACTCAGGAGTCGCAATGAAAGGCCTGTTGAGGATCGCTCTGGCCTGTGCGGCTGGAGCGGCCGCCGCGGCCGAGGCGCATGCGCAAACCACCATGCTGCCCTCTGTCGTGGAAACGCTTCAGAAGGCCGGTCCCGCTCAGCCCCATGCCGTCACCGCGTTCCAGCTTGAGAAGTATCTTATGAAGCGCCTTCCGGCTCTGCCGCATCCTTCCAGCGCGGCACAATGGACCTCTGAGGAAGCCACGCTGCGTCATCACATCCTGAACGACGTTGCCTACCATGGCTGGCCCCGCCAGTGGATCGACGCTGCCCCTCAATTCGAGCAGGTCGGAGTTATTAACACGACCCATGGTTATAAGATACTCAAGTTACGTTACCAGATAGTCCCGGGCTTCTACTCAACCGCGCTCCTTTACGAACCCGATACTATCTCCGGACGGGTTCCCGCCATTCTCAATCTGCTCGGGCATGAGCCTGAGAGCATTGCCGTGGGGTACGAGCAGAAGCGCTGCATTAATTTCGCCAAGCGCGGCATCATCGCTCTCGATCTCGGCTGGATGGGATTCGGCGAGCTTTCGCAGCCGGATAACGACCACGACTTTGCCGCTGACCTCGACCTTGCAGGCTCCAACGCGCTCGGCCTCTTCTATCTCTCCATGAAGCGAGGCCTCGACTACCTTGCCTCGCTGCCTCAGGTCGATCCGGCCCGCATCGGCGCAACCGGCCTCTCCGGCGGCGGATGGCAAACCACGCTCATTGGCGCGCTCGACCCGCGCATCGCCGTCTCAGTGGAAGTGGCCGGACTCGGCTCCCGCGAGTCCAATCTCACGAATCCGCGTGATACCTATGAAATAGAAGAAGACGCCCCGGACCTCATGCGCGGCTTTGATTATCCGGGATTCGTCGCGATGCGCTCCCCGCGTCCAACCATGCTCATTCACAACGCGGTCGATAGTTGCTGCTTCCGCGCTCCGCTTGTCGAGCCCTATCTTTATACCAACGTAAAGACGTTCTTTCAGCTTTATGACGCCGCCGATAGCCTGGCCTGGCATGAAAATTTTGTCCCCGGTGTTCATAACTACCAGCTTGATAATCGCGTTCACGCCTATCAGTTCTTTACAGAACACTTTCACTTACCCGTGGCCGACACCGAGATATTCAGCGACTCCGAAATTCACACGCCGCAACAGCTTGCCATCGGAGTGCCGCCCAATAACCTCACCATTCTGGGCCTCGCGCGGCAATTCGCTTCCGCAATCCATCACCAGCCCATCCCCTCGGCTTCCTCCGCCGAATACGCGACATGGGCGCGTTCCACGCGCGAGCGGCTTAATTCGGTCATCCGCTACGACCCCGTAGTGGTCTCGCAGGCGCTCCGCATGGCCAATTCCAAAGGCATGGGCTTTCAGACGCTCTCCTACCGCTTTGGCTTCTCCAACGAACTCAGCGCCAGCGGAGTCTGGTTCAAGCAGGACCACTCGCCTGCCTCCGAACCGGTCACCCTGGTCCTCAACGACAACGGATACAAAGCCGCCGGGCAGGAAGTATTTCAAAACCTCACCAGCGGGCACGACGTACTCGCTCTCGACCTGCTCTTCAACGGCGCTTCCAAGCCCGAAGTGCCCGACTCCAGCGACTGGGTGCTGCTTGTTGATAGCAGCGGCGACCGCTCCCTTGGTCTCCAGGCCGCGCAACTGGTCGCCATCGCGCGCTGGCTCCGCACCGCTCGCGGCACAACGCAAATTCAACTCGAAACCAGCGGAATCCGCAATCAGGTCATCGCTCTTCTGGCTGCCGCTCTCGATCCCAAAGCCTTCTCAAGCCTGACCATCCACCACGGAATGAAGAGCCTGAAGTATCTCCTCGACAAGCCCGTGCCTCTCCGCGCCGCCCCCGAGCTATTCTGCCTTGATCTCTATAAGTACTTTGATATTGACTCCATAACAGCGCTCGCTTTGCCTGTCGCCGTAACTTACAGCAGCGAGCCGGCGCATCCCGCGCCTGCAAGATAAAGGGCGCTCAGTCGCGCCCTCCCCGCAATCCTCACTGCCGGCTCAGCTTCCAGGTATGCTCCCCCGTCCCGGCCGGCAGATGAATCGTCAGCGCGTTTCCGCGGAAGTCCGCTGCCGTCAGGCTGGCCGGCTTGTTGTCGATGGTGAGTTTCAGCCCGGCGGCCTTCATGCGCGCCTTCATCGGATCAGCCATCCATAGCTGCCATGACGAGGGATGCTTTGCGAAGTAGGCGCAGTAATGCGGGTCCTGATGGAACGTGAGTTGCATTCCGCCATCCTCCGATGACGACTCAATGCTGGTGTGCAGAATGCCTATGTATTCATTGGTCGCAATCGTCGTGTAATCCGCAGGCAGCAACGCGAATAGTTTCCGTAGGAAGTCATGTTCCATCGCGATATCACGGTCATGGAACCCCAGCACCATCGGCCCGTCCGGATGATACGGCCAGAGTTCCGGATGAAACTTATTCCACTTTTCATAGCCCGCGCCCTCATTAGGAACTACCTTCCCAAGATCCAGAACAAGTTCGTGGTCAAGATAGTAATTCGACGTGTCGCCGTGAAAGTATCCGAACCCAACCCGCGCGGCCAGCATCGGCGTGAAGTCGGAATCCGACTTCGACCAGGCGTCGCCGCCCGGCTTCAGTTCCAGCGGCACGACTCCAAAGTCCTGTTGCAGTTCCGCAATTGAGCGCTTCATGTGGTAAAGCTGCGCGGCCGCCGGAGCATCCTTGCCCCGCAATCCATCACGAAACTCCGTATACCAGTCGCCCGCCGATCCTTCGCCCTGCAAGTCCGCCGTCCACCACGGCCCAGGCGCCGACTCCAGATCGGGCTGCATGTGGTTCCATCCGTGGCTTTCAATGTTGAGCACACCCGCCGCCATCGCCTCTTCCATCCCCTTGTGCGTGGAAGCATAGTTCTGGTGCAGGCCATATAAGTCGGTGAACTTCTGCTCCCATGGAACAAGCACTCGTTGGGATTTCCTGTCCACGTAGCCCGTGTTCACCATGGCGCTGGCCGTCGCGTGGTGCTGCTTCAGAGGAGCAATGAAGTCGTCGCGCAGTGTCTGCTCGCTCGGTTCAAGATAGCGCCAGTAGGAAAGAAATCCCTTGTCCGCCGTTCCCCAATCGTCCAGCTCAAAAATAATCCTGTGCGCGTAATCCACATCCGGACGCACCACATACCCCAGGTCCCACACCAATGAGCGGAAGAGCAGATTCCGCCAGAGCCTGGAATTGCATAAGTCCTCTAAATTGGATATGCCGAGCCATACCGCCGCGGTTCCCGGCTCGGGCTGGTTCACCGTAAGCACCGGATGCACGCCCTGCGTAATTAAAACCTGAGCGCTGGTCGGAGCTACCCATAGGCGGTTGCCGTAATTTCCGGCTTGCGGGGGCATCGCTTCTCCGCTTGCCTTTAGGTCGCGAACAATAAAGTGGCCTCCGGTCAGCCGCAAGGCGTCCGTCGATGTGTACGGCGCCTTGAACGTCAATCCCAGCAGCTTGTCCAGCACGGGGTCCATGGCCCGCGAATCAATCACGATCAGTCCTGTTCCCGCCTGCGCCGCCTGGGCCAGCGCGTTCAGGCTCTGGTGGCTGTAGGAAGGCGAATCCGCAAGCCACACAACTGCCCCATAGCGAATCTCTCCCGTGCGTCGAAACAGGTAGGTGGCGTCGAGCCGCTGCTGGTCCAGCCGAAGAATGTCGAACGGAACGGACCACGCCTTCAGCAGCGCCGCCACCGGCTCAAACCTGTCGGTCTGGCTTTTGACCACCAGGCCGCTCGGATCGCTCCACTGATTTACCACCAGCAGC
This sequence comes from Acidobacteriaceae bacterium, assembly GCA_049680085.1. Taxonomy (GTDB): domain Bacteria; phylum Acidobacteriota; class Terriglobia; order Terriglobales; family Acidobacteriaceae; genus Silvibacterium. The sequence goes on along the minus strand of JBAUHD010000230.1, from coordinate 2,712 downwards.
ACGCGATAGGGCTTCGCGGCAATCGCTCCCGTATCGGCGGCGGCTTCACTTCGCGGACACACCGCCAGCGACAATGCCATCAATACCAACAGAAAAAGTCCTCGACTCACAGCATGGATCTTGCATATGGCTCTCATCTCTGACCTATTCTCCTTGCCTACCTTCTTATTTCCGCTGCGGGCGCTTGGCAAGCGTAAATCTGGAATCGCAGACAAATTCGTTCAATGCGCTGAACTTGCCGCTCCCCATCCGAAGCAACGCGACCCATACAGAAAAAAGAGCGCCTTTCCCCACGGCCGATCTGTTCATCAGGATGGACGCAAATTCCTGAAATCCCGGTTTCTCGCTGGACTACCTTCCCGCCGCCGGTTTACCGTCGCCCCTGAGATGCGGTATTTTTCGCTGCGCGCAAGGAGATGACCTCCCATGGCTATCCAGAATGCTGAACTCTCCCAGGGCGGTGTTCCGCAGCCCAGCGCAAAAAAGGATGCTCCAAAAGCCGGCATCCCCACCGCCGAGCGGCTCCTTTCCCTCGATGTGTTTCGCGGATTCACCATGCAGTGGATCGTCGGCGGCAAGGCATTCGTCGTCGCTCTCATCCTCTTTGTGCTCGGCGACAACGTGGTCTCCGCCGGATTAGTCGGCCAACTCGAGCACACCACCTGGTTCGGGCTTCACTTCTACGACTGCATCTGGCCCAGCTTCATGCTCATGGTCGGCGTGTCCATTCCGTTCTCCCTCGCCGCTCGCTCAAAAACCGAAACTTACTCGCAGCAGTTGGTCCACGCCATCCGCCGCACCATCATCATCTTTCTGCTCGGCTCGGTCCGCGAATCCATCTCCCTGGGATCACCGTTCCTCATCGAGCTAAGCAGCGCCCTGCAGCCCATTGCCATCGCTTATTTCGTGTCATTTCTCGTGGCCCGCCGCTCCTGGCGATTCCAGGCCTCGCTGGCCGCCGCCATCCTCGCCGGCTACGGCCTCGTCCTGGCCTTCGTCCCCGCTCCCGGAATTCCAGCCGGCACCTACGTTCTCAACCACAACCTCGTTCATTACGTCGATATGGCGCTGCTCGGACCCCATTACAGGATCTGGCCAGTGTTCAGCGAAGGTTGGGGAACCATCCTGGTCCTCATCCCTCCCATTGCCACCACGCTTCTTGGTGTCATCGTCGGCAAGCTGCTCATGACCTCCCGCTCCATGGGCCATAAGGCCGCCGTCATCGGAGCCATGGGCGTTGGCCTCCTCGCACTCGGCCTCGCCGTCAGCCCCTGGATGCCCATTGAAATGAAAATGTGGACCAGCTCCTACGGACTGGCCAGCGCCGGCGTCGCCTGCCTGGAATTTCTCTTCTTCTTCTGGCTTGTCGATATGGCCCGCGTCAGGAAGTGGGGCATCATTTTCGTCCCCTTCGGACGAAATGCCCTCTTTATCTATGTGGCCACCAGCATCATTTCCTTCGAGGCAGGAACCAATATCTTCATCCGGCCCGTCGCCGCCCATCTCGGACGCGGAGGCCCGCTCCTGGTAGCATTCGCCCCCATCGTCGTCGCGTGGCTCATTCTCTACTGGATGATGCGCCGCAAGGTCTACGTCAAGGTCTGAGCCCTGGATTCAGAGGGCAGAACGAAAGGGGGCAAGCCTGAACGGTTCGCCCCCTTGCTATGTTGGCTATAAAAAAGCCAGCTTACCGGCGGTATTCAGCCAATGTCCTCCTGCCAGTTTTCCAGGTACTTCTTCATCTCCGCCATGAATTTCCCGGCATCCGCGCCGTCGATGATGCGATGGTCGAAGCCCAGGGTGAGATGCAGGAAGTGGCGAATGGCAATCGAGTCGGTGCCGTCCGCGCTGGTGATGACGGCCGGCTCCTTCAACAGGCCGCCGACGCCGAGAATCGCCGACTCCGGCTGGTTGATGACCGGCGTGCCGAACTGCTCGCCGAAGATGCCGGGATTGGTGATGGTGAAGGTGCCGGAGCCAACCTCGTCCGGTTTCAATTTCTTGCTGCGCGCGCGCTCCGCCAGGTCGGCAATGGCGCGGGCGACGCCGAGGAAGTTCTTCTCCTCGGCCTGCTTGATGACCGGGACGATGAGTCCCCAATCGAGCGCGACGGCAATGCCCACGTTGATGTTTTTTGGGTAGCGAATCGCGTCGCCTTCCATCTGCGCGTTCACGATCGGCATTTTGCGCAGCGTAACGATTGCCGCCCGCGTGATGAACGGCATGTAGGTGAGCTTGACGCCGTTGCGTTGCTCGTACTTGCTCTTCTCTTTTTCGCGCAGCTTGACGATTTTGGTGAAGTCGATCTTGAAGACGGTGTGGACGTGCGCGCTGGTTCGCTTCGATTCCACCATGCGACGTGCGATGATGGCGCGCATCTTCGACATGGGAACCAGCTCGCCCGGAGCGGGCAGCGGAGCCACGGGCGCCGCGGCTTGAGCCGGGACCGGAGCTGACGCCGGGGCGGCCTTTGCGCCGCCCTGCCCGCCCAGGTAGCCCAGCACGTCTTCCTTGGTGATGCGTCCGCCCGCGCCTGTGCCCGAAACCTGGCCGAGGTCGATCTGATTTTCCTTCGCGATTTTCCGTACCAGTGGCGAGGAGCGGGCGTGTTCCGCTGAAGCCGGAGTTGCCGCCGCGACAGGCGCCGGGGCTTCCGGTCTGGAAGCGGAAACCGGCGCGGTAGGCTGCGCCGCCGCCGGAGCAGCGATGGCA
>JBAUHD010000229.1:0-4263 GCA_049680085.1 Acidobacteriaceae bacterium | reverse complement strand
GCGAAGGGGGCGCGGCCCTATCGCAAGCCGGACGACCGCCGGCCAGCGGACCGGGAGCGCAAACCGTTCGCCAAAAAGCCGTTTGAGAGGACGGCGAGGCCTGCGGGTTCGCGTCCATCGGATCGCGAGAGGCCGTCGGGCAGCGGCGGAAAATTTCCTCCAAGAAAATTCGGACCGGGCGGCGCGAAGCCATGGCAGGAGCGCAGCGAGCGCACTGCGGGAGGCGACGGCGAGCGTCCGCCCCGTCCCCGGCGCGAAGAAGAACGCGGCGGCGAGCGGCGTTCCGGCGGTTTTGGCGGCGCTGGAAAACCGGGCGAGAAGAGATTTGCCGGGCCGAAGAAATTCGGCGGCTCAAAATTTGGTGCGCCGAAGAAGTTTGGCGCGCCGAAATTTGGTTCGCGGAGCGGTTCGGGACCGGTCAGGGGCGCGCGTCCTTCGGGTCCGCGTCCGTCAGGTTCACGACCTTCGGGTGCGGAACGTTCCACGCCGTCCCGAGGATTCAAGAGAGAAACGCCGGGGGAGAAGCGGCCTTTTTTCCGCGAGCGTCCAGCGAAAGATGGGGAGTCGCGCGAACCTGGTTTCAAGCCGCGCACCAGCGAGGGCGCGAGGCCGGCAAAGCGCTCCGGCGAGTGGAAGCCCAGGCCAGCGGGCGGCGGGTTCCAGAAGAGTGGCGGGCGTGATTTTGGGAAATCCGGCAAGCCGGGATTTAAAAGTGGCGGCGGCAAACCGGGTTTCAAAAGCGGCGGCAAACCGGGTTTCAAGAGCGCAGGCGGATCGGGTTTCAAGAGGGCCGGGTTCGGAAAGACGGCGAAGCCCTTTGGAAAATCCGGCAAGCCCTTTGATAAATCGGCAGGGCCCGCGCGAAAGCCCGGGAAGCCTTTTGTTAAATCGGGCAAGCCATTTGGGAAATCCAGCAAGCCATTTCAGAAGTCTCCGAGACCGTCTGGCGGAGCAGGCAGACCGGCTTCACGCGGCCCCAAACCGGGAGGCTTTAAGCCGCCGTTTCGCAAGCGTAAGAAGGAAGGGGACGGGAGCGGCGAATGACGGAGCGCGCGTGCATTATCGCCATCGACGGCCCGGCGGGAGCGGGCAAGAGCACGGTCGCAAAACATCTGGCCAGGCACTTCGGATTTTTGAACCTGGAGACGGGCGCAATGTATCGTGCGTTCGCGCTCAAGGCTCTGGAGTGCGGCCTGGACGTGGACGATGCCGCCGCCCTGGAGAAGCTTGCCGCCGAAACCTCGATTACCCTCGAGGCGACCGAGGCCGGCAATCGCGTGCTGCTTGATGGCGTCGAAGTCACGGGGCAAATTCGCGATGCGGCGGTCACGCGCGGAGCCTCGCGGGTCAGCGTGCATCCGGCGATTCGCGCCTGGATGGTGCGCTTGCAGCGGTCGCTGGGCCGCAAACGGCGCGTGGTGATGGAAGGCCGCGACATCGGGACCGTGGTTTTCCCCGACGCCGATCTGAAGTTCTTTCTGGACGCATCGCCCGAAGCCCGCAGCCAGCGGCGTTACGAACAGGTGAACGGCGACGGCGCAGTGGCGACACAGGTTCGTGCGACCATCGCCCGGGAATTGCGCGAGCGCGATGACCGTGACCGCAACCGCGCCGACTCTCCGCTGAAGCCGGCTGTCGACGCCATTCTGATTGACTCGACCCGCATGACGCTGGAAGAGGTTTTGATTTTCATTGAGTCGCAGGTGCGCGACCACCTCAGCCTGCCGGTGGTGAGCGAAGAGCTTTGAGTCGAGGCGCCGGAGGTTCCTACTGCGAGACTCTCCAGGGGGAAGTTGTGGTCCAATTTCTCAGCTCGTCATTGGCCCAGGCGAGGGACTTGTCCTTGTGGCAAGAGGTGCAGGGATTGGGAATACCGGACTGCCGGGTTTCCGCCGGACTGATGAAGCGGAAGGTATGGGCGGCGACGTAATTGTCTTTAAGAGTATGTTCGATGAGCGGCATGTGGCAGGCCACGCACTGGCTTCCGGCGCTCGCCGCCGCGTGGTGAGTGTGCTCGCTGACCGTGCCCTTTAATCCCGCTGGGTTGTCCCTGGTGTGGCAGGAGAGGCAGAGATCATTGCCGACCGCGCGGAGGTTCGACGGGTTCTGATTGCTGTGGACCTCGTGGCAGTCGAAGCAGCGGATTCCGCGATGGTACATAGTGCTCTGCACGAAGTCGTTGCCCTGCATGCGGTTTTTGTGGGCGGTGAGGTCGGCGTACTGGAAGAAGTCAGTGGTGCCGGGATTCAGAGCTTCGAGATGCCAGGAATCAGCGAGTCTTTCGCCGGGCTGAAAGCCAACCGGCCAATCGTAGTATCTTCCGGCGATGGGGTTGTGAAGCGGACGGCCCTGAGTGTGGCATTGCATGCAGATGTCGTTGCCGCGCACAGTGTCGAGGGTTTCAGGATTGACGATGTTCGCTTTGGTTGGGTGCTGAACATGAAGGCTGCCGGGTCCGTGACATTTTTCGCAGCCGACATTCCATTCAGTGACTTGATGGGTTTGGATGTTGTAGTTGACGGAGTGGCATCCGTCGCAGGTGGGCCCGGTGGGGCGGTCAAAATTGGACGGGCCGTAGAAGGGCTCCCACCAGTCCGTACCCTTCTCAACGTGATACGGAAGCCACTTGCGTTTCTGGATGTCCCACTGCGCGGGCAGAGGATAGTAGTCGTTGCCGCGACGGGTAAAGTACCGCTGCTTGTAGCGGCTCCCATAGACGAAGGCCACTTGGTCAAGCGTGAAGGTGACGACCGGGTTGGGATGTTTGAAGTCGCCGAGGACGGCTTCGGGCTGTTGGCGCGGGTCGCGGACCACGTTGGCCATGCGGGTCTGTTTCCAGCCGTCGTACTCGGCGGTGTGGCAGGACCGGCAGCTCTTTGATCCTACAAAATGGGCCTTTTGCGTCTGGGCGGAAGCGGGCCAGAAAAGCAGGGGCATGAAGAGCAAGGCGAGGGTTGGCGGCCGGATCGATTGCATGGCGGGATTATCGTACGAATCACATTCGGAGGATGTCATTTCTTTGTCACGCGCGGGAGGAAGCCGCGGAATCTCTCGCAGAGAAGCAGTCTGGGCAGGCGTCGTCAGACGATTTTTGTGCCGCATTCGCCGATATAAGCGAAGACGCCCCAGAGGTGAGTCACGCCGAGGAGTTCTCGAATCTGCTTGCCGAGATTGACGAGCTCCAGGCGGCAGCCCCCCGATCTCGCGGAAACATACAGGCGGACCAGCGCGCCCAGACCCATACTGTCCACGCGGGTGAGATCCGAGAGATCGAGGACGATTCTTTTTGTGCCGGGGATAAGCTGGTGGACTTTGTCGTAGAACATGTCGCTCACGCCCGCCACTAACTTCCCATGGCATCGCACGACGGGGACATCGCTGGACCGATCGACTTCAAAGGTGAGAGTTGTGGAAGAATTGTCGCTCATTTGCTGCCGCCCTTCGGGTTGACTACGGGGCCGAAATCGAGATCAAGTGATTTTCGCATATCCCTGTCCAGAAGGAGAGTGAAATGTAGCGCTTCTTCTTCATTCAATGCGGATCGTTTTCAATTCAACGACGGCATAACAATAGAGAGAGTGCGAGCCGCCGCAGGTATGATAGAAACATGCAGGCGGGCTGGACGGCCGCTGCCGGGCTTGCGCAAGCAAGGTCCGGGAGAGGAAAGTCCGAACTCCGCAGGGCAGTGTGCCGGATAACGTCCGGGATCGCGGCGTCAAGGCCGCGAGACGGCCAGTGCCACAGAGAACATACCGCCCCGGCTCGCAAGGGCTGAGGGTAAGGGTGAAAAGGTGCGGTAAGAGCGCACCGCTCCGGCGGTAACGGCGGAGGCATGGTAAACCCCACACGGAGCAAGACCAAATAGGGAGGGAGTCTCGCAGGCGGCCCGAACCTGCGAGCGCGTGCCGGCCCGGCGCGCCCACGCGGGCTATCCGTTGCGGCTTCGGCTGCGGCGGAGCGGAAACCTCCGGGTAGGTCGCTGGAGCGCGCCAGTAATGACGCGCCTAGAGGAATGGCCGTCCTCGACAAAATTCGGCTTATAGGCCCGCCTGCTGTGGGGCCCCGGTTTTCGATGAGAAGGCCGGGGCCGCTTTTATTTAGGGCTGGAGATTTTGCCCCTCCGGACAACCTAAACAGCTTGGGTTTATACTAACTTTGTGGGATCGCTCAGACTTGATGGCATCCGGTTCGTTGTTTACTCGAACGATCATCCTCCGCGCCATGTCCATGGATTTCTCGGCGAGACGGAAGTGATTTTGGATT
>JBAUHD010000228.1:0-17184 GCA_049680085.1 Acidobacteriaceae bacterium | reverse complement strand
ATTGCGGAAGTGAAGGCGGGATGCAGTCCGGAGACGATTCGCCAATACGTGATCAGCGGCGCGGCGACGGCTGAGGACGTGCTCGGAGTGCTGTGGTTGGCGAGGCTGGGCGGCGTGAAAGTGGCGGGCAACAGAGATGATCCGGGTCTGATTCCAGTTCCTTTGTTTGAGTACGTTGAGGACCTGCGGAACGCCGCAGAGGTGTGCCGCGGACTGTGGACGAATCCTGAGTATCGCGCCCTGCTGAAGACCTGGGGCAACACACAGGAGATCATGCTGGGCTACTCCGACTCGAATAAGGACGGAGGGATGCTGACCAGCACCTGGGAGATTTTCAAGGCGCACCGAGCGCTGCATGAAGTCGCGCACGAGTGCGGCATTCAACTGCGCCTCTTCCACGGACGCGGCGGCACAGTGGGACGCGGCGGCGGACCCACGCATCGCGCGATTTACGCGCAGCCGGTGAACGGCTTTGACGGACAGATTCGGATCACCGAACAGGGTGAAGTTCTGAACTGGAAGTATTCCGACGTGGTGCTGGCGGAGCGCAACCTTGAGTTGATGATCGCGGCATCGCTGGACGCGCTGGCCCGGCCCAATGCGCGCGATCCGCACGGGCACCAGACGGGCGTGCTGCTGCCGGAGTGGGAAGCGGCGCTGGACGAGCTGTCAGATACGTCGTTCCGGTATTATCGCGCGAACATTATCGACGACCCGGAGGTGTTGCAGTACTACGAGCTGGCGACTCCGGTGGCGGAACTGGAGAACGCGAAGATCGGCTCGCGGCCCTCCAGACGCGGCGGCAAGATGAGCTTTGACAGCCTGCGCGCGATTCCATGGGTGTTTGGATGGACGCAGAGCCGTCAGCTTGTTCCCGGATGGTTTGGCGTGGGGCACGCGCTGGAGGAGTATGCGAAGAAGCCGGGAGGCGCGGCGATTCTCAGGGCCATGATGAAGGAGTTTCCGCTGTTCATTGACCTGATCCGCAACGTGGAAATGGCATTGGCGAAGGCGGATCTGGGGATCGCCGAAATCTACGCCTCGCTGGTTCCGGACGAGGCGCTGCGTCGGCGGGTGTTTTCCAAACTCAAGGCCGAAATGGAGCGGTCACTGCGAGCCGTCCTCGCCGTGACCGGACAGAAGGAACTGCTCGAACAGAACCAGGTGCTGGCGCGGTCGATTCGTCTGCGCAACCCCTACGTTGACCCGATGAGTCTCATCCAGGTGGATCTGCTGCGACGCAAGCGCGCCGGGGAGAACACGCCGGAGGTCAATCGCGCGATTGCGGCGACGATCAACGGGATATCCGCGGGATTGCGGAACACGGGCTGAGGGGACTTGCCGTCCAGGCGGGCGCGCCTTCGGCGCAACTTCAAAGCGAGCGTTTGTGACCGCTCCCGCTGGTCGCGGAAAAGTCCTGTCCGGGTAGCGCACGCCCGTTCCCGAATTGGGATGGGGCAACGTTCGTTCCTTTTTGATATTTCCCTGTTTTGAAATTTGGGTTCGCGGCTATTCTTCGCTCGTCGTACCGCTATGCTGAGCGAGTGGAGGGTTGAATTTATGGCGACGCGACCCGTGGAAGATATTGAGGCGGTGTTGGGGCGTTTTCAGGCCTGGGCCGGAACCAGGAATGCGGCTGAAGCCGGATCGGGGATTCGCGAGATTCCCTATGACGAAGCTTTGGCATCGGGACGATACCGGTGGAAGGGCGGTGGCGCGAACACCGCGAAAAAGACCGGCGCAAAGACTGGTGCAGTCCCGGAGCCGTTGAAGGCTGCGCCTCCGCTGGCCAAGGTGGAACCGGACAAAAAACAGCGGGCAGCGAAATCGGTCCGGGGACGGGAACACGCCAAAGTCCGCGACCGCGGGACTGCCGCTCGTGAGTCAAAAGCCAGTGCGGGTGGCGGGGTTCGAGCAGATTGCAAAAACGGCAGAGGCGGAAACCACTGCGCCGCCAAGCCCCCAGCTTCCCGTGGAGATGCATCTGCAAAGCCTGAATTTCGGGAAACGCTGGCGGCGGCGGTTCGTCCGGCGGAAGTGGTGGTCGCGCCGCCGGCCGCATTGACGCGGCAAGCGGCCATTTCGATTCGGCTGGCTCCCTCCGAGCGCACGCTGATTCAGACACGCGCGGCAGAGGCGGGCATTACCCCTTCGGCGTATATCCGGCAGTGCGCGCTCGAGGTTGAGCAGTTGCGGGCCCAGGTGAAGGCCGCGGTGGCGTTGATGGGAAACGGAAGCGCATTCCCGGCCATCGCGAGTCTGACCCCGGCTGCGGCTCCTTCTTTCCCGGCTTCAGCATCTCAGACCCGTGTGTGTGCTCCCGGCTTTTTCGCGCGGGTGCGAAGCAGGCTGTTTCCTTCGCGCGTTCCCACGCTGGCTTTGCGGGCATAGTTCAGCGAGTCGGCGAGAAATGGTCCGCTCAAAAGCGGCAGGCGATGAAGGAGTCGGCGCTTCAACCGAGAACCGGGATGCTCATCTTTGACTCGCCTTTCCGGCGCGAACCCTCTCATTGAACTGCTGCGATTGGCCGCGAGGCACGCTGAGAGATTTCCAGTCCGCGGATTGGAAATGCTTGGCGAGCAGAACGATTTGTCCGGTGTGGTAGCTAAGGTGGGCGACCTGGCGGTTGATGGCTTGCGTAACGGAATGCGCTTCGCCGCGGATCGTCACGGTGCGGATGAGATCGGCTTCGGTCAGCGGATCGAGTGCGTGAAAGAGGCATTTCCAACCGCGCTCCCATAGCGCGATCAGGTCAGCGCGATTGGCGGGCGAGTTCTCGAATTCGCTGTCGCGGTCGCGGGTGGGCTTTTCGCCGTCGCTGGTGAGGAAGTCAGTCCATCGGGAGAGCATATTTCCAGCCATGTGCTTCATCACGATGGCGATGGAGTTCATTTCGGGGTCAAGGACTCGCATGAGGTCGACTTCAGAGACCTGGTCGATAGCAGAGTCGGCGAGCTTCTTGTAATGGTGAAAGATGGCGCAGGCGTCTTCGAGATACGATGTGGTGAAAACGAGGGACATAGGCGCAGGCTACTCTTGTCTTTTGGCGGAGTAAACCGCCCGGAAATAGATGGTCTGGGAGAGTGGATTTGAACCTCCAACCCTCTGGTCCAGAGTTCAAAGACCGTGGCGCCTACTTCTGCGTACGTCGAGTTTGTTTAGCTTTGAGTGGCTGCGGCTTCGCAACAATATGGCTGTGGAGCAACCGGTCGCGCTGGTGTGCTTCCTCCCTTTGAAGGAGGGAGGCGGCATCGATGAGATGCTCGGTCATGAGCTTCGCCGCCCGTTCGCCGTCGCGGCGCTCGACGGCCAGCATGATGGGTTTGTGAAAAGCAAGCGTGTGTTGGAGGTCAACGAGTTGCGAGGTGACGAGGATCATCTTGGCCATGGCCTGATGGATGCTGAAGAAGACACGTGCCGAAGGTCTGTTCTTCGATGCCTGAAAGATGGCGCGGTGGAATAAGAGATCGGATGAGACGATCTTGAGCGTGTTGTTGTCGCTGCCCTCGAAATCTCGAACGGATCGCCGAAGAAGGGCGATATCTTCAACCGTGGCACGTTCGGCAGCCAGCCGTGCAAGGCCGGGCTCGATAAGAAGACGGAGCTCCGTCAGTTCCTGGATGGATGTGTCGTCGAGGAGAAAGATAAACTCCATGGGCACGGAGAGGATCGCGGAGGTATCGGTATTGAGGTAACTGCCGTCGCCCACCCTTTGAGTGATGACGCCCATGATTTCGAGAACCTTAAGCGCCTGGCGCAGAGACGATCTCGCTACGTTGAAATGTACGGCCAATTCGCGCTCCGGAGGCAGGCGACTCCCCTTACGGAGTACTTTCTGACGCATCATTTCCTGAAAGCGAAGGATGATGAGGCGGGTGACGTCCTCCTTTACGGGGCCGGCAACAAGATGTTCAGATTCGGCGCTCTTTCTGCTCCTGCTGTGCATATCCGCATCATCTCTGTTGTGGTAGTGCACGTCAACACATTGCAGCGGTTGCGAACGTGTTTGTCGAGCGGTAAGAAAGACCGGCACGCTGCTGTTGGGCGGATAGAGCGTTCTTGACATTTCCACTCATTGGTCGTACCTTTCTGCTTCGCGCAAGTGACAACGCCGCGAGAAATCCAGCGCGCACTGAAGTACGATTTTAAAATTTGCCCGGAGTGCGTGAATGGCTGAAAACGCGCGACCGTTCCTTGGGTTGGCTCGGGCGACATTGAGGCTGGTCCGAAGGAAGGGGGGAGAGACGGAGATGGTGCAAGGTCTAAGTAAAATGTTCTGGGCAATAGCTGCAATGGGCGGTTTCTTTATGGCGGCAGCCGCCTTCGGGCAGGGGGCGATCCCACCGCCGCTAACCGTGCCGGAGCTGCCGCCGGTTGCGATCCACGTCGATTTGTCCCGCGGCGTGGCTCCGTTTCGCCCCATCTACAGTTGGTTTGGTTACGATGAAGCCAACTACACCACTACACCGTTGGGCCGGGCGCTGCTGGATCAGCTGCGCGATCTTAGCCCTGTGCCCGTGCACATCCGCGCGCATAATCTGCTGAGCTCCGGCAACGGGCACCCGGAGCTGAAGTTCAGCTCTACGAATGTCTACCATGAAGATGCCCAGGGGCGCCCGGTCTATGACTTCACGATCCTTGACGGCATCTTCGACGCCTACAAGGCCGAAGAGATTGAGCCGCTGGTCGAGTTCGGCTTTATGCCCAAAGATCTGGCAGCGAAACTGCCCCATCGTCCGAACCAGCCCTACCAAGTGCATTTCCCGCACGACGTGACCAGCGGCGCGTCAAACAATCCGCCCAGGGACTACAAGAAGTGGGGCGATCTGGTCGAGGCCGTTACGGCGCATCTGGTCCAGCGCTACGGTCGCGCCGCGGTTCAGCACTGGCACTTCGAGGTGTGGAACGAGCCGGACATCAGCTACTGGCATGGCTCGCGCGAGGATTACTTCCGTCTCTACGACTACGCGGCAGCCGGCGTGAAGGCCGCGCTGCCCACGGCACAGGTGGGCGGACCGGCGACGACCGGGGCATCGAATCCGCACGCCGCGGCTTATCTGAAAGCATTTCTCGATCACGTGGAAAGCGGCAAAAGCACGGCTACCGGCGGTAAAGTTCCGCTCGATTTCATCTCGTTCCATGTGAAAGGGCGGCCGGAAATCTCCGGTGAACACGTGGTGATGGGACTGAATCACGAGCTTTCCGACGCCAGCGACGGATTCGCCATCATCCAGAGCTTCCCCGTGTTCCGGCATCTGCCAGTGATCCTCAGCGAGGCCGACCCGGAAGGCTGTGCCGCATGCTCGTCTCGGACGAACCCGGCCAATAACTATCGGAATGGAACGCTCTATCCCGCCTACACGGCGACGGCATTCAAGGGCCTGCTCGATCTCGCGCAGCAACACCAGACGGATCTGATCGCGATGCTCAGCTGGTCGTTTGAGTTCGAGGGCAGGGATTACTTTGAAGGGTTCCGGTCGCTCTCGACGAACGGCATCGACAAGGCGGTCCTGAATCTGTTCCGGATGCTCGGCATGATGGCCGGCGAGCGCGTTGCGGTGGCCAGCACAGGAAGCGTACCTCTGATGACGCAGGTGACGACCGGTGTGCGAGGCACCGCGGATGTGGATGCGCTGGCAACTCATGATGGTCGCCGGGCCGCGGTGTTGGTATGGAACTACCATGACGCCGCCAAGCCAGCTCCGGCGACTCCGGTGACAGTGACCATCCAAGGCATTCCGGCGCGCGTGGGGAGGGTTCTCGTTGAGAATTATCGAATTGACAAAACCCACAGCAATGCTTACGCCACTTGGCTCGCGATGGGCTCTCCTCAGCGGCCGTCGACGGAACAATATGCGGAGTTGAAAGCAAAAGAAGGGTTGCAGCTGCTGGGTTCCCCAAAGTGGGTGGACGTGAAGGACGGCGCGATCGAGGTGAATACCAATATGCCCAGGCAGAGCGTCTCGCTATTGTCGCTCAGCTGGTAGGTCTGTAGGATGGCCCCCATGCTCCGCAAATTCACGATGCCTCTCGGCTTTTCCATACCCCGCAAATGGTATTTCGTGCTTCTGGTGGCGGCTGCGATCGCCATCAGCTACTTCGACCGCCTGACGCTGCCGGTGGCGATTGCGGCCATCCAGCACAATATTCCTCTTTCGAACGAACAGTACTCGTGGCTGCAGACCTCGTTTCTCCTGTCCTATGCCATCCTCTACGTGATTGGCGGGCGACTGCTCGATTCGTTGGGGACGCGGCGGGGATTCCTGCTGATTATGTTGTTTTGGTCGCTGGCCTGTGCGCTACACAGCCTGGCGAGCGGTTTCGTTCTGTTGCTGGTGGCGCGGTTCCTGCTGGGAATGGGAGAGGGCGGAGCGTTTCCGGCGGCGACACGCGTGGTGGCGGAATGGATTGAACCGCCGAAGCGCTCAACGGCAATGGGACTAATCAACGCGGGCACGGCAATCGGCTCGCTACTGGCGCCCCCCATCATCGGTTTCATCCTGTTGCGCAGCGGATGGCGCGCAGTGTTTGTGGCGTCGGGTTGCGCGGGACTGGCGTGGGTGCTGTGGTGGGCGCTGAGCTACCCCGCCAATCCAGCGGCGGCCCCGGCGGATGCGGGAGATGCGCCGGCGACGCGGCCCATGCGCTGGATGGAGGTGATCCGGCTGCATAATGTTCAGGCATTTGTCTTCGCAAAGTTCATGAGCGATTCCGCGTGGTACTTTCTGCTGTTCTGGCTGCCCAAGTATCTTTACGATGCGCGTGGTTTCGATATCCGCCAGGTGAGTTACTATGCGTGGATTCCCTATGCCGCCTCGGGGGTGGGCAGCTTTCTGGGAGGATGGTTCTCATCGTCTCTGCTCGCGCGGGGCAAATCGCTCGACGCCGCGCGCAAAATCACTCTGGGCTGCTGTGCCGCTGCGATGCCGGTGGTGATGCTGGTGTCGCTTGTTCCGGTTTCCCTGGCGTTGGCCTTGTTCAGCATCGCTTTCTTCGCGCAGCAGGGGTGGTCGGGGATAGTGATGACCTTGCCCGCTGATATCTTCCCGCTGAACGGCGTTGGGACTGTGGCCGGGCTGATCGGCTTTGGTGGCGCAATGGGCGGAGCCGTGTTTGGAGTGGTCGCCGGATTCCTGCTGGCCCACGGCGTCACCTACGGGACGTTGTTTGTCGCTGTGGGGACGTTTCACCTGATCGGCTTTGCCGCGATTCTTGTCAGGGGCGGCAGGATTCAACCTTTTCGCATGACGAAACCAGAGAACATCGGGAGTGCCGCATGAAAATCACTGAAGTCCGCACGAGGGTCGTCCAATGGAGGGGCGCGACTGCTCCTCTACCTCCGCATTTCTGCACCAACCCGATGGACCTGGTCGCATCCCGCAAAGCGTCGATGGGCAATTTTGCATTTCATAGGTGGCTGCTGGTGGAAATTTCCACGGACGCGGGCCTGGTAGGACTCGGCAACGCCGCCCTGGCGCCGGTGGTGGCCAAGACGCTGATTGATATACATCTGAAGCCGCTGCTGATCGGAATGGATCCCTGGGATATTGAATATCTGTGGCAGCAGATGTACCGGCGAACTCTAGCCTTTGGGCGCAAAGGCGTGGCGCTGGCCGCGATTTCGGCCGTCGATATCGCTCTGTGGGATCTCGCCGGCAAAGATACGAAGCAGCCGGTCTTTCGCCTGTTGGGGGGGCGCACGAAGGAGAAGATTCCGGTCTACGCAAGCCGTCTCTACGCGATGCCGATTCTGGATCTGCAGGCTGAGGCGCGGAAATATAAAGACCAGGGCTACCAAATGATGAAGCTGCGCTTCGGCTGGGGCCCGCTCGATGGCGCGGTCGGGATGAGGAAGAACCTCGAGCTGGTGCGCGCGGTGCGGGAGGTGATCGGGGACGAGGTGGACCTGATGGCGGATGCCTACATGGGTTGGACGCTCGACTATGCCAAACGCATGTTGCCGCTGCTTGAGCCTTTCAACCTGCGCTGGCTCGAAGAGCCGGTCATCCCGGACGACACCCGCGGCTACCGCGAGCTGAAGCGCTGCGGCCGGATACCGATTGCAGGCGGCGAGCACGAGTTTACCGTCTTCGGCTTCCGCGAACTGCTCGAGACCAATTCCCTCGATTACATTCAGTTCGACACCAATCGCGTCGGCGGCATCAGCCAGGCGCGAAAAATATGCGCGCTTGCCGAGGCGTTCCAGGTTCCGGTCGTGCCCCACGCCGGTCAAATGCACAACTATCATGTCGTGATGGCGAGCCTCAATTCGCCCATTGCCGAGTTTTTTCCCAAGGTCGAGGTCGAGGTGGGCAACGAGTTGTTCTGGTACATCTTCGACGGCGAGCCAACACCGGAAAATGGATCTATCGATCTCGACGACCGATTGCCTGGGCTGGGGTTAACCGTCAATGAAGAATCGCTCAAGCGGTTCCACATCATCGAATAAGGAGAGAAAATGCCGGAACATCTGGTTCAAATCGCGCGGGGTGAGGAACGGCGGGTAGCCCTGGTCCGCGAGCCGGAACTGGTGCTGCTGAGGGAGGTGACGACGGTGCTCGAGCTCGCGCAGCGGGCTCTGTCGGAAGGCCATGCCTTGACGGTGGTGTCCCGGGCTCTGGAATCAGCCGAGCGGTTGTCCTACGACGATGTCTACTCCGGACGGTCGGTATGGAAGCTGCTGGCGCCCATTGACGTGCCCGGGGATCCGCGGCGAATCATCGTATCGGGGACGGGTCTGACGCATCTGAGCAGCGCTCGTGCTCGTCAGGTCATGCACGGCGGGCCGAAGGAAGAGGCGAAAACAGACAGCATGCGCATGTTCGAGTGGGGGCTGCAGCGGGGGCGCCCGGCAGAGGGCACGATTGGAATTGCACCGGAATGGTTCTACAAGGGAGACGGCTCGACGGTGCGCGATCCGTTCGCGGCGCTCGAGATTCCCGGTTACGCGGAAGACGGCGGCGAAGAGGCGGAGATCGTGGCCGTCTACCTGATTGCCGACGACGGCGCGCCGTGGCGGCTGGGGATAGCGGCGGGCAACGAGTTTTCCGACCACATTTTCGAGCGGCGAAATTATCTGAACCTCGCTGGATCCAAGCTGCGCACCTGCAGCCTGGGACCGGAGCTGGTCGTGGGCGCGGCCTTTGACAATGTCACCGGGCATGTGCGGATCGAGCGGGGCCGCAACATTCTGTGGGAAAAGGAAATTCGCACCGGCGAAAAGAACATGTGTCACAGCCTGGCGAATATCGAGCACCACCACTTCAAATTCGCGGCGCACCGGCAGCCGGGAACCGTGCATCTTCATTTTATGGGCGCTGACTGCCTGTCCTGCGGAGACGGAGTGCGGCTGGAGGCTGGCGACGTCATGGAAATTCAGTTTGAGGAGTTGGGTCGCGCGCTGCGCAACATCATTGTGCGCGATACGTCCGTAAGCACGCCGGTTCGCGTGCGTCCGATGCAATAAATGAGAAAGAGAGAAAGAAAATGGAGACAAAATCAAACGTTGCGCTTCTGGGACTGGGCACCATGGGGCACGGGATGGGGATGAACCTGCTGAAGGCCGGGTTTCCTCTGACGGTTTACAACCGGACCCCGGAGCGCGCGGAGTCGCTGAGGGCGGCCGGCGCCGCGGTTGCGGATACACCGGCGGCCGCGGCGCGAAATGCAGCGGTGGTGATCGCGATGCTCTCCGATGATGCGGCGTCACGCACGGTGTGGCTAGGGACGGATGGAGCGCTGGCGGCAATGCTGAAGGGGAGCGTGGCGGTCGAGTGCAGCACGCTCAGCCCTGGCTGGATCGCGGAGCTTGACGCGGCGGCGCGCGCGCGCGGCCTCGGCATGGTGGAAGCTCCGGTGACGGGAAGCCGCGAGCAGGCGGATTCGGCGCAATTGAACATTCTGGCGGGCGCGGACCCGGAGACACTCCAAAAGGTGACGCCAGTGCTGAGTCGTATCAGCAAGTCGATCCTGCACTTGGGGCCGGTGGGAAGCGGGGCTCAGCTCAAGCTGATCAATAACTTTCTTTGCGCGGTGCAGACGGCGTCATTTGCCGAGGCACTGACTTGGATCGGACGGACGGAACTGCAACCAAAGACTGCACTGGAGTTTCTGAAGAACGGGGCTCCGGGCAGCGGAATTCTGAAAGCAATGGCCGACCGCATGACAAAGGGCACCTATGAAGTCAATTTTCTGCTGCGGCTGATGGCCAAAGATGTACGGTATGCGCGCGCGGCGGCGGCCGCGCTGGGGGTTGAGCTGTCGACGGCCGGGCCGGTGGAAGCGATGTTTCAGAAAGCGCAGGACCAGGGGCATGGGGAGCAGGACATGTCGGCTGTGCTGGAGGCGGTGCACCAGAGGTCGGCCGCTGAACCCGGGTCGCCGGAACGTGAGTGAAGGGAAGCTAACCTGGTGAACCCGCCGGTTCATCTAGAATAGCGGGCCGTACCCGCTAGCGCGCATTCGATGAAGCAATCCTCACGGAGGATAGATGAGAAAGCCATTTACTCGACGCAGTTTCCTCAAATCCAGCATGGCCGCCGCCGCTGCCGGAGCCCTGACGCCCCGCATCATGGCCCAATCCACGGCCTTCTCCGCAGCCCCCGCGAACAAGGGAGCCACCCTTTTCAGCCAGTTCAGTTACTCCGACGTGGAACTCCTCGAAGGGCCAATGCTGCACCAGTTCCGCACCAACCATCAGTTCTTCCTCGCACTCGACGAAGATGCTCTGCTCAAGCCCTTCCGTCAGAAGGCCGGCCTGCCCGCGCCGGGACCGGATATGGGCGGCTGGTACAGCTGGTCCGATGAGTTCGATCCGCCCAATAACATGACCGGCTACATCCCAGGCCATTCCTTTGGACAATATCTCTCCGGGCTGGCGCGCGATTACGCGGCCACCGGCGACCAACCCACAAAAGCCAAGATTCATCGCCTCGTGCGCGGATTCGCTGAGACCATTACGCCAAAGTTTTACGCCGGATATCCGCTGCCCTGTTATACGTTCGACAAAACTAACTGCGGCCTCATCGACGCGCACCAGTTTGCGCATGATTCAGGCGCTCTGCCCGCATTGGCGCACGCAACCGATGCTGTGATGCCCTACCTGCCGCCTCACGCGCTCACCCGCCCCGAAATGGCTGCGCGGCCTCACCCTAACATCTCCTACACCTGGGACGAGAGCTATACCTTGCCCGAGAACTTCTTTCTCGCATGGAAGCGTTCCGGCGATAAGCGTTACCTCGATCTCGCGCAGCGCTTTCTTCAGGACACGGATTACTTCGATCCTCTCGCGGCCGGTGACAACGTTCTGCCGCACAGGCATGCGTATAGCCACGTCAACGCGCTCAGTTCCGCATCTCAGGCGTATCTCGTTCTGGGCAGTGAAAAGCATTTGCGGGCCGCGCGCAATGGCTTCGGCTTCGTGCTGGCGCAGAGCTTTGCCACGGGGGGCTGGGGGCCGAACGAAGCCTTTGTCGAGCCGGGCAGCGGCGGGCTCCACAGCAGCCTGGCGTCCACGCACGACAGCTTTGAGACCCCCTGCGGCTCTTATGGCCACTTTAAGATTGTCCGTTACCTCATGCGCATCACTGGAGACAGTCGCTACGGGGACAGCATGGAAAAGGTGCTCTATAACACCATCCTCGGTGCCGATCCAATCAAGCCGTCGGGATTCAGCTTCTATTACTCCGACTACAATAACAATGGCGCGAAAGGTTACTACCCGGAGCAGTGGCCGTGCTGTTCAGGTACCTTCTCTCAGGTGACCGCCGATTACGGTATCAGTTCCTACTTCAGCTCCGGCGATGGCATCGTCGTTAACCTTTTCGTGCCCTCGCGCCTCAGATTCCGCCAGAAGGGCGCGCGCTTTTCTTTGGAACAGCAGACCAGCTATCCCTACTCCGGCGAAACCACGCTGCGCTTGACTGCAGAAGGCCCGCAGACCTTCACCATTGCTTTGCGCGTTCCCGCGTGGGCTGGCCCGAACACTTCCATTTCCGTGAATGGGCGCCGCTGGAACGGCGAGCTGCGACCCGGCTCCTTCGCTTCGGTGCGCCGCGAGTGGAAGAACGGCGACACGCTTGAATATTCCATCGATCTCGAAAAGCGTCTGGAGGCTATCGATCCGCAGCACCCGAACACGGTTGCCCTTCTCTCTGGTCCGCTGGCGCTCTTCGCTCTCAATTCGCCGGAGAGCCGCTTCACCCGCGCGCAGCTTCTAGCGGCTAAACAAAGTGGGTCCACTTGGACTGCGGAGTCCGCCTCCGCGCCCGTTGCCTTTAAATCTTTCCCCGATATCCGGCAAGAGCGGTATCGGCTGTATTACGACGCCTCTGCGTAGCTCGCTTCTCCGCTGCTGAAGGAAGTAAAGGCCGGATTTACTGCGACGCGAAAGTCGCATCCGCCGCATGGGCCACGCTCGACGCCGGTGGAGAAAGGGGATGTTGTCTCCGCTTACTTATCCTTCGCATGCGCCTCGTTGAGCTTGTTGAGAACGGATTGATCAGCAACCTTGTTCAAGTTCTTCGTCTTGGCGAACTCGACTTTCGCTTCTTCTCTTCTGCCCATGGACTGGTAGAGGCGTGCCATGCGCCAGTGTATCTGCACATCATTGGGGTTCACCCGGAGGGCGGCCTTGAAGTCGCCCAGAGCGTTCTCTTTGCGGCCCGCAGCCGCATCCAGGATTCCAAGATCGAGATAAGGCAGCTCCAGTCGAGGGTTGAGCCGCATGGCCCTCTCAAGAATCGGTCGCGCAACCTCGGGACGGTTCAGGCGTACATTGGAGTCGGCCAGATACGCCAGGGCCTGGGCATCGTTTGGAAAATTGTCAATTTCGAGTTTGAATTGCTGGGCGGCCTCCTCGTATTGATTTTGGGTCCATAAGAGATAGCCCAGGCCAAAGTGCACGTTCGGCTGTTTGGGATCAGCCTTCACCGCGGCGCGAAACTGCTTGATGGCGCCCGCATGATCGCGCATTGCATCCAGCGCCTCGCCGGCCAGCATGTCGGCCTCCGCCGATTCCGCATTCAACACGAGGATCTGGTGGTACACATCGAGAACGCACTGATATTGTTTCGACCTGAGGCAGCTCTGCGCCAGCACGAGGCGATAGGGAAGGTTCTGAGGGTCGTGCGCCATGGCCGTGCGAAGGTACGGCACGGCCTCCGCATACTCACCCACGCCATAGTGAGCCATCCCCAGCAGGATTTGCAGTCGTTGCGCATTCGCGGAATCGGGGCGCTGGCTCCTGAGCAGCGGCTCGAAGACGCGAATAGCCGCCTTCATCTCGCCAGCCTTGAAGAGCGCAAGGCCGAGGTTGAGATGCAAGCCCGGCATGGAAGAATTCAGAGCGGAGGCCTTGCGATAAAAGGAGACTGCCCGGTCGTAATGCTGTTGTCGCGACTCAAGGAAGCCCAGGTGGGCGTAAGCTTCGGCGTCATTTGGCTGTTTTTCAAGGATTTTCCGCCAGGCAGCCTCGGCCTCGACATTCCTACCTTGCTGCTCCAGAGCATATGCCGCGTCGCGCCGGCCCGAAGCAGCGACGGTCTGGCCGGGACAGTCGGATCCAGCGATGATCAGCGCCACCGCGAAGACAATTCCCCATTGCACAATCGGTTTCAAGCGCAACTCCACTGCCATTCTCGCCTGCCGTGGATATTGCGTGCAAGATTTCCGGTGTGCAAAAGAAAAGGCGCGGCAGGGTAGCTGCCGCGCCCCGGTAAACCAGTCACAGATCAGAAGGCAAACTTCCCGCCAAGCTGGATAGTGCGGGGGCCATAGTCCGACGTAACCTGGCCGAAGTTTCCGTCATGTGAACCCGTATCGACGCCCTGGAAACTGGTGTGGTTGAACGTATTGAAGGTCTCGAGGCGCAGCTCGATTCTCGGCCCTTCGCCCGATGTGAGCGGAATGGTCTTGAACAGCGACAGATTCCAATTGAAAAGTCCGGGCCCCACGACCGCGTCTTTTCCGGCGTTGCCAAAGCCATTGTTGGGGCCTCCATCCCATGGAGCCACTGGATCCGCAAACGAACTTGTGCTGAACCATTGGCTGATTTTCTTGGGGTAGGTCACCGGCGATACGAGATTCGGACGGTTGGTGGTGCCGCCGCCCAGGCCGAGCGTATCTGTCCCGGTATAGCCTATGGCTATAGGCAATCCTCTTTCCGCAGTCGTTATCCCCGAGATTTCCCAACCTCCCAGGACGGCGCGCTCCGCGAAGCTCGAACTCCTCGCGAAAAATGGCAGCGCATAGACATAACTCGCATTGAAGATATGACGCCGGTCAAATCCAGTGTCCGATCCGCGATCATAACTTGCGTCAAACGGATTGGAAAGCCCGTTGAGATCATTGGACACATTAGAGATAACATGGGAATAGGTATAGGCCAGCGTCACGGTAAGCCCATGCTTGTTCTCCATGCGTAAGCCCGCCTGCAGCGAGTTGTAGTGGAAATTGGTTTCGTTCTCCTCCTGTTGGATACCGCTGAATCCCGGGAAGATTCGATAAAGGTTGGCGTTCAGAGGGGCCAGAAATGAGCCGGGATTGGACGGATCAGGCACCTGACCGGCAACACCCTGACGAAGGTCATAGGGATTCGCTGAATTAGATGGGTCGGTCAACGGCAGAGTATTGATCGCCCGGTCATCGTTTTGGTCCCAGCCTCTGGAGCCGACATACTGCAACTGCGCGACGACAGAAGGCGAGAGCTCCCTTTGAAGCCCCAGGCTATAACTTGCTGTACCAGGAGGCGGATAGTTGTACTTGATATTGGTTAACGTCGAAGGAAAGGTCTGGGAGGTTGTCTCGCCGGTCAAGGCGCTGGTGTTGGGATTGGAGAAGTAGACGTTTGTGGCCGAAGGCTGATATGCAAAAGGTGGGTTCAAGGCAGCGTTGTATACATCATTGCCCTGAACGCGTTCAAAGAACATCCCGAAGCCACCCCGGAGAACCGTCCTTCCATCCCCAAAAAGGTTGTAAGCAAAGCCGACTCGCGGCTGCCAGGTAAAGTATCTGTCCTTCACCACTCCCCGAGGGAAGCCACCCGCGCCGGCCTCCTTGATGCCGTTCAGGTAAAACTGCGAACTGCCGGTGGAACTGAAGGTTGAGAGCGCGGCCGGGTTCAAAGTGCCATCCGGGTTCATGGGGTAGGGCTGAGTTGCGTCATAGTCCGCCGGCACGAAATTAGCGAATTGATTGTATCGCTCATAGGCGTGCGGCATCCCGTCAAACCTCAGCCCGAGATTGAGAGTTAACTGTGGGGTAATGTGCCAATTGTCGAGTCCATAAAAGCTGTAGTTGTTGTTGACCCAGTGCTTGCCGGCCAGGTATTCCAATTGGGTAAAGCTGGAAGCATCGCCGAGCAGGAAATTGATATAGGAGTCCTTGGAAAACACGCTGGAGTTGAAGGTTGCCGTTCCCTGGGTATTTGCCTGCAATTGCTGGTTCTTGTAATCGTGCAACCAACTGAAGCCGAATTTGAACTGGTTCTTTCCCTTGGACCAGGACAGGTCATCCCGGTACTCGAAAGCTTCGTATCCATTCTTCCATGGGTAGTAACTTGGGCTCCAGGTTGTGTTCAGCGGGCTGCCCTGGAGCTGGATTTCCGGCATGCGGGTCATCAGGTTGTTCGCGAGCGGGAAAAAGCTGGTGGCTGACCATCCACTGGGCTGCACAAACGAACTGCCGGCACCGGCAAGGGGTGTGAGGGTGATCTTGTTGCCGCTGTAATCGAAGGCGGTTTCATTGAGCAGATTCGGTGTGTATGTCTGGGTCAGCTTGATCACCGCCGTATAGGACGGATTCGTCATGGCCGTGCCCACAGTCGGGTAGGTGCTGTCGCCCCAGAGTGGAGGGAAAAACGTCTTGGCCATTGCGTCATGGAGATAGTGGCCCATCAACTGGTACTTCTTGTTGATGGTGTGGTCGATGCGAACCACGTCTTCGCGAACATTTTCCGGAGCAGGGATGGAAGAGATGTACTGGCTGGTTCCGGAGTTCGGCTTTGGAAAGGTGTTTGAGTTTAGTTCGAGGACAGCATTCGGGTCCATCAGGTTGGCGGGGATCAAATACTGCCCGCTTTCATTTTGGGGGAAGGGCTGGCCGGCCACGAGGCCGTCCTGTGTGTAGAGTCCCGTTGCGGGGTCCACCCTGGTGGGATCGCTGGTGACCGGAACAATCGGGGCCGCGCCGCCTGAGGGAACAGTGTAGGCCAGGTCCTGCCCGGCGGTCGGGAAGTTGTCGGCCATGATCGTGTTCTGCACCGCAGGCGAGCTTCCTTGAACCAGCCGCCGCCACTCTTCATTCCAGAAGAAGAAAGTTCTGGTGCGGGTGGTGTTGTAGATATGCGGAATCCACAGTGGACCGCCGATATTGCCGCCCGGCTCGTTCAGCTTAAAGACCGGCCGCGCCTGACCAGCGCGCTTGGTGAAATAATCATTGGCATTGTAGGCTGTATTGCGGTTGAACTCGTAGAGTTCTCCGTGGTATCTGCTGGTGCCGGACTTGAGCACCATGATGATCGTCCCGCCGGAACCGATGCCAAAATCAGCACTGTAGTTGCTATCGAGGGTCCGAAACTCCGCAATCGCGTCCTGGGAGGGCAGATTCATGAAGCAACCGCCGCAGCCACGGTCATTCTGTTCCGCCCCATCCAGCAAGTAGACATTGTGTGTCGTGCGGGTCCCGTTGAAGCTGATGCCGTTGGCCGAGGTAAGAGCATCAATTCCGCCAAAAGAAGGCAGGTTGCTGGATACTCCAAGGCCCAAAGCCGCAAGTTGCACGACGTTCCGGCCGTTGGTGGCCAGCTTTGACACCTGCTGGCCGCTGATCAGTGTGCTAACTTCGCTTGTTTCAGATTGAACCTGCAGGGCGTTGGCCTGCACCGAGACTGTCTGCGACTGGGTGCCGACCTGCAGCGATATGGGTTCCGCCACAGTCTGGTTGACGGTCACGGTGATGCCGGTTTTGACGAATTTCTGAAAACCCGGCGCCGAAGCAGTCAGCGTGTAGCTGCCAATGCCGACGCTCGCAAAGCGATAAGCTCCGTCGGAGTTCGATATCGTGGTTTGTTCCCGCTGAGTTGCGGTGTTCGTAAGAGTAAGTTGAACGTTGGGAATGACTGCCCCGGACGGGTCCGTCACGGTTCCGTTGAGGGTCGCCTCCTGAGCCCGGAGCACGGGCGTCAGC
>JBAUHD010000227.1:0-1779 GCA_049680085.1 Acidobacteriaceae bacterium | reverse complement strand
GGGGCGAAGCTCCCGCGGTATAAACGGGCTTCGCGCCGGAACGGCTTCCGCGCACGTCAATGATCAGCCGCGCGGGATTGGGCAGGAAAAATGCGTAATACTCGCTCGCGTTGCTTACGTTCAGAACGATACGAGTGACGTCGCTTGAGACCTGCTCGGCGCGAATCTGCTTGAGAAAGCCCTCATCCGTGACGCGATCGAACTTGCCTGTTAACCGCGGCGAAAGCCGGGTTCCATAGAAGGTGAAGAGAATGCGGTCCGGGCTGGATACGCGGACCGCCTCGTAGCGCACCTCGCTTTGCAGATCGATGGCGACGCGGGTGTAGACGGGCGTGGACCAATAGCGGATTCCGGTGAGGAGCGGCGGTCGAGTGGAGTGCCGCGGGGCCGCCGACGCGCACAGCCCGCCCAACAGAAAGATGCAGCCGACTATCGCGAGCAGGCGAAAGCGCCTTGCATGGGGAATGGAAGCCGGCATAAGAGACACTTCCGATTATAGGTTCGCAAGGGGGCGCAAACCGCAGGGCGAACCCAGTTCGCAACTGCCGTTGTGCCGGACCGGAACCGACGGAAGTTAGACCCGCTTCTGATCCTCCGCCCACATCCATGCGGCAATGGCCTCGCGGATGTTTTCGAGCGCCGCGCCCTCGTCACGGCCTTGCGAAACGCATCCGGGCAATGCGGGACATTCGGCTACTACCCAGCCGTCTTCCGCCTTTTCGAGCGTGACCTGGAACATTA
Organism: Acidobacteriaceae bacterium; assembly: GCA_049680085.1. GTDB lineage: Bacteria > Acidobacteriota > Terriglobia > Terriglobales > Acidobacteriaceae > Silvibacterium. The sequence goes on along the minus strand of JBAUHD010000227.1, from coordinate 1,038 downwards.
ACTCACCAGTCCGCCCACAACGTCCGGCGCGCTCTTCAGTGCGGCGTCGAGTTGGCTGGGGTCTTTGCCGCCGGCTTCGGCCATATCGGGGCGGCCTCCTCCTGATCCGCCGACGAGCTTGGCGATTTGTCCGACGATCTTGCCCGCCTGGACTTTCGCGGTGAGGTCTTTGGTGACGCCGACAATCAGCGCGACCTTGCCTTCTTCATCCGCCGAGCCCAGAACCACCACGCCGGAGCCGAGCTTGTTGCGGAGGTTATCGACGAGAGTTCGCATCTGGCCGCGGTCGAGTGCGTCGACGCGCTGCGCCAGAACCTTGATTCCCTTGACCTCGACGGCCTGGTCCGCCGCACCGGATACCGCCGAGGCCGCCGACTTCATGCGCGCCTGGTCCAGTTCGCGGCGGAGCTTCTTCAGCTCCTCATCCTGGGCGGCGAGCCGCGAACGCAGCGCGTCCGCCGGGGCAAGGTCCGCGTTGGGAGCAAGTTGCGAGGCAAGCTGGGCCACGGCAAAATCGCGCCGGAACTCGTTGAGCGCGCCGAGTCCAGTGACGGCTTCCACGCGGCGCACGCCGGAGGAGACGCTGTTCTCGCCGAGCAGCTTGACCACGCCGATTTCGCCGGTGGCCTCGGTGTGCGTGCCTCCGCAAAGCTCGGTGGAGAAGTCGCCGATCTTGACCACGCGCACCTTCTCGCCGTACTTCTCGCCGAAGAGCGCCATGGCGTGGTACTCGTTGACGGCTACGTCAATGGGCACGTCCACCAGTGTCTCCACCTTGAGGTTATGGAGCACCTCCTTATTAATGAGGTCTTCGATGTCCTGCAACTCCTCGTCCGCGATGGAGGCGAAGTGCGAGAAGTCGAAGCGGAGGCGTGTTGCATCGTTCAGCGAGCCGGCCTGCTTCACGTGCTTGCCCAGAACTTCGCGCAGCGCAGCCTGCAACAGGTGGGTTCCGGTGTGGTTGCGGCGGGTGGCCGAGCGGTAGTTTGCGTCCACCACGGTATCAACCTTGTCGCCCACGGCGAGCGGCTGGCGCAG
>JBAUHD010000226.1:0-2328 GCA_049680085.1 Acidobacteriaceae bacterium | reverse complement strand
GAGTGGATTGTGAAACGCAAGGCCGAGGCGGCGCGCACGGGCGACGGCAACATGTCGCAAATGCATTTTGCGCGGCAGGGAAAGGCGACGGAAGAGATGGCCTACGTCGCGGCGCGGGAGAAGCTGCCGCTGGAGCTGGTTCGCGATGAGATTGCCGCGGGGCGGCTGAATCTTCCGGCGAACATCAACCAACCTGATCTGGAGCCGATGGGGATTGGCATAGCGACGCGCTGCAAGGTGAACGCAAATATCGGCAACTCCGCCGTGACCTCGAACATTGACGAGGAGTTGCGCAAGCTGCACATGGCGGTGCAGCACGGCGCGGACACGGTGATGGATCTGTCGACGGGCGGGAGCATTCCGGAGATTCGGGACGCGATTTTGCGCCATTCGCCGGTGCCGATTGGGACGGTTCCGATTTACGAGGCGCTGAACCGTGTGAAGCGGCTGGAAGACCTGAACATCGACGTTTACCTCGAAGTCATCGAAGAGCAGGCGCAGCAGGGGGTGGACTACTTTACGGTTCACGCCGGCGTGCTGCTGCAATATGTTCCGCTGGTGGCGAAGCGCATTACCGGCATTGTGAGCCGCGGCGGCGCGATTCTGGCGCAGTGGATGGCGCACCACAACAAGCAGAATTTTCTGTACGAGGATTTCGACCGCATTGTGAAGGTGATGGCGAAGTACGACGTGAGCTTTTCGCTGGGCGACGGGTTGCGGCCCGGCTCCATTGCCGACGCCAGCGACCGGGCGCAGTTTGCCGAACTGAAGACGCTGGGCGAGTTGACGGCGCGCGCCTGGCAGGACGATGTGCAGGTGATGATTGAGGGTCCGGGGCATGTGCCGCTGGACAAGATCAAGGAGCAGGTGGACAAGGAAGTGGAATACTGCTTCGGCGCTCCTTTTTACACCCTCGGCCCGCTGGTTACGGATATCGCTCCCGGCTACGACCACATTACGTCGGCGATTGGCGCGGCCATGATTGGCTGGTATGGGGCTTCGATGCTCTGCTATGTGACCCCGAAGGAGCACCTGGGGCTGCCGAACGAGAAGGACGTGAAGGACGGCATGATTGCCTACAAGATTGCGGCGCACGCGGCGGACCTTGCGCGGCATCGTCCCGGCGCGCAGGATCGCGATGACGCCATCAGCTACGCGCGGTATACCTTCGATTGGGAGAAGCAGTTTGCGCTGTCGCTTGATCCGGAGACGGCGCGCTCGATGCACGATGAGACGCTTCCGGATGATTACTACAAAGACGCGGCGTTCTGCTCGATGTGCGGTCCGAAGTTCTGCTCGATGAACTGGTCGACGAAGGTGGACGAGTTCAACAAGAGTGCGCACGGGCTGGAAAAGCGCGACCTGAGCGCGCTGGTTGAGGAGCAGGCGCGCCTGCTGGCGGCGAAGAGCTAGGTCCTGGCCGCATGAAAATCTTTGTTACCGGGGCGACCGGGTTTGTAGGTGCGCATGTGGCGCGGCATCTGGCCGGTCAGGGCGCGCAGTTGCGGCTGCTGGTGCGGGCCACGAGCAATCTGGCAAATCTGGAGGGCCTGGATGCCGAAACGGCGGTCGGCGACCTGCGCGACCCAGAGACGCTACGCACGCCCATTCGTGGCTGCGATGCCGTGATGCACGTCGCGGCGGATTACCGGCTGTGGGTGCGCGATCCCAAGGCAATGTATGCGTCCAACGTGGAGGGAACGCGCGGTCTGCTGCGGGTGGCGCGCGAGGAAGGCGTGCGGCGATGTGTGTACACGTCGAGCGTGGCGACCATGGGCTTCAAGGCCGATGGGACGATTGTGGATGAGGCGACTCCGGTTGGGCTGGAGAACATGATCGGGCATTACAAGCGGTCGAAGTTTCTGGCCGAGCAGGTTGCGATGGAGGCTGCGCAGGCCGGGCAGGAAGTGATGGTGCTGAATCCGACGACTCCGATTGGCGCGCGCGACGTGAAGCCGACGCCCACCGGGCGGATCGTGGTGGATTTTCTAAACCGGAAGTTTCCGGCGTATATGGATACGGGATTGAACCTGGTGGATGTTCGGGAAGTGGCGCGGGCGCATGGTGCGGCTCTGGAGGCAGGGCGTCCGGGGGAGCGGTATATTTTGGGCGGCCAGAATCTTACGCTGAAGCAGATTCTGGACAAGATGGCGGCGATCACCGGGCTGAAGTCGCCGACGATGCGCGTGCCGAATGCGGTGGCGATGACGTTTGCATATTTTGACGAGTGGGTGACGGGGCGGATGTTGGGGCGCGAGCCGAGGGCGACGGTGGAGGAGGTTCGGATGGGGAAGAAGAAGATGTTCGCGTCATCGTCGAAGGCGGAGC
>JBAUHD010000225.1:0-3611 GCA_049680085.1 Acidobacteriaceae bacterium | reverse complement strand
TGCAGAATCAATGAACTACAGCAATCCGGAACCAAAATCCAGCTTTTCAGCCCCAAAAGCTAACCTTGATTCGATGGTTGATCCTGCGCCTCTTCCAGCGTGAGCTTGGCCGTCAACTTATGCCGTCCGCGGTAATAGGTGACGATGACGGTGTCGCCCACCTGATGGCGGTTCATGAAGTCGGCGATGTTCTGGGCGTTGGTAATGCTCTGATTGTCGAGGCCGACGATGAGGTCTCCGCCGAGATAGATTTGCAGGTTACCGAGGTAGGCGGCCTGATTGCCTCCGCGCAGCCCGGCGCGGGCGGCGGCTCCGCCGGGAGCGACTTGCTGAATGAGGACTCCATAGTTGGCGGCGAGACCCATTTGCTGGGCGAGGTCGGGGCCGATGGGCAGCGAGACGATGCCGAGCGACGGGCGGCGGACGTGGCCGTATTTCTGGATGTCGCCGACAACCGCCTTGGCCGTGTCGATGGGAATGGCGAAGCCGATACCCGCGCTCTGCTGGATGTTCTCATTGGGGTTGGTGGCGATGAGGGTGTTGATGCCGATGACCTCTCCGTGCGAGTTGAGCAGCGGGCCGCCGGAGTTGCCGGGGTTGATGGCGGCGTCGGTCTGGATGGCGTTTTCAATAAGCTGTCCACGCGGCTCGTGGATGGAGCGGATGGCGCTGATGATGCCGGTGGTCATGGTTCCGTTGAGGCCGAAGGGATTGCCGATGGCGTAGACCTTCTGGCCGACGACGAGGTTGCGCGAGGTCTGCGCGAGGACCGCGGGGACGAGGTTGGGCGCGTTGATTTGCAGCAGGGCGAGGTCGTGGCCGGGGTCGCGCGAGATGACCTGGGCCTTGTAGCGGTGCTGGTTGGAGAGCGTGACCTCGATCTGCTGGCCGCCGGCGATGACGTGGTTGTTGGTGAGGATATGTCCCTGCGTGTCGAGGATGAAGCCGGAGCCCTGGTCCTGCTGCGGAACCGGCTGAAGGAAGAAGTTCAGAGACAGCGAGGCGGAGGTGACATTGACGACCGAGGACAGCGCCTTTTTGTAGACGGCGATGTTGTTGATCTCATCGGGCGTGTATTCGGGGGCGGCCTGGGCCTCGGTGAGCGAGAGGTGGGCGATGGCGGAATTGCCCGGGAATAGATGCTGGCGCAGAGGCGTGAAATTACGTGTGGTGAGGAAGGCGAAGCCGCCCACAAGGATGAGAACGATCACGACTCTGCGAAATGTCATAGTTGGAAGTCCCTGTCCGGAATTTCTTCCGGGAGAATGCGCGCTTGCAGCGCCTCTGCTCCGATTTTATAAGCCTGGGACCGGGGTTCGGGAGGCGCGGGCGAGTTCGGCGAAGATGCGCTCGACTTCGAGGCGCGTGGCTTCGAGTGATCCGCTGTTATGAATGACGAAATCGGCGAGGGGGAGTTTTTCCTGGTCGGGGATTTGCGCGGCGATGCGGCGGCGGGCCTCGGCTTCGAGTTCGGCGCGCGAGGGCGCGTTCGGGAGCTGCGCCATGCGATCCACGTAGCGTGCGATGCGCTGTTGCTCCGGAGCCGTCACGAGGATGATGCGGTCGAAGCGCCGCCGCCAGCCCGGCGCGGATCCCTGCTGGTCGGCCTCGAAGATAAGCGCGGACTCGACGATGGCGACGGCGTTGGGTTCGCGCGCAAAGAGTTCCTCGGCCCATTGCTGCTGCGCCGCAATGACGGGCGGATGCACAATGTGGTTCAGTTCGGCGAGGCGGTTTTGCCGGAAGGCGAGGTCTGCGAGGAGGCGGCGATCGAGGGTTCCGTCGGCGCGGATCACTTCGGGGCCGAAGCGCTGGACGATTTCGTCATAGACGGCGTGGCCCGGCGACATGAGCTCGCGGCCGAGGGCGTCGGCCTCGATGACATAGGCGCCGAGCGAACGGAAGATGGCGGCGACGGCGGTCTTGCCGCTACCCAGCCCGCCTGTGAGTCCCGCCCGCAGCATGAAGCGCCTTTCCGGTGCAGCCATCAATGATGGAAGAATTTGCCGATGATGCCGTAAGCGATTGCGGTGGCGATGAGGAGAGCGACGCCGAGCACGGCGAGCATGAGCGGCAACGAGGAGCCTTTATGTTGTTCCGGCATAGCTTGATTCAAGCTTAAGACATTTGCGGTTTTGCTGGAAACGCCGCCGGCGATGCGGCGCGGCGGGAAATAGTTTGCCTTGCCGCTGGGATGAAGCGGGAAAAAGTTCCGGTGAAGGTTGCGATTTGCAGGCATTTGCGTATTTTGAGTGATAAAGAAATTACAAGGCGCACAGCAACACCGGGGGGCCTCGAGGTGTCTAAGGTGGCAGATGTGTTTTCCAGAACGGGAGGTGAAACACAATGGCCGATACCGGAAAGATCGAGAAATTCGCGGTGAACGAACTCACGAATCTGCGCGATGAATTGACGCGGGCCGGGATCGACCTGTGGCAGGCGGGCGAAGTGCTTTCCGCTTTCCTCGCCGGGCGCGGCTATGGCGTGACTCCGGAGCAGGCGCGGGATGCGGTGATGCGGATGGAGGGCGTGGGCTGCTCGCATGAATGCATCCAGTCAGAGCTGGAGCGCGTGGCGTTGGTGATGTGACCCGCGCGGTCCACGCGAATCCAATCCGTTTTACAACCACAAAGCCAGAACGCTGACCAGCCACGCCGCCGGCATGACGATCAGTCCGGTTTTGAAAAAGTCCCAGCGGGTGATCTCGACCTGCTCGCGGCGGAGAGTCATCCACCACAGGATGGTGGCGAGAGAGCCGGTGACCGAGAGGTTGGGCCCGAGGTTTACGCCGAGCAGGACGGCGTGGGAAAGCTGCGGCGTGAACTTCAGCGCGGTTCCGGCGGCAAGCGCCACGGGAAGATTATTCATGGCGTTGGAGAGAAGCGCGGCGGCGCCGGACGCGGCGAACCAGGCCGCCAGCCTCGGTTCCCCCGCCAGCCAATGGAATGAGCGGACAATGAGCCGCAGCAGGCCCGCGCTGTTCAGCGATTCCACGATGACAAAAAGGCCGGCCACCAGGGGCAGAATGCTCCAGGAAATTTTCAGCGCGGCTTGCCTGTAAACGGCGCGATCCTTCACGCTGACCGCAAGGAGCGCGACTACAGCCGCCGCGCAGGCAGGCACGCCCAGTTGCACCTTGAACGCGGACGCCACAAGCAGCACCACGGACGCAAAGACAAGTCCAGCCAGCGCAATGCGTCCGGCTGGAGGGAGCACGACCCGGTCCGGATGGGGCTGAATGCCGGACGCCAGCGCTTTTCCTGATAGGAACCGCAAGCAGAAGTAGGTAACGACAATGGAGGCGATGGAAGGCAGGATGAAAATTCTGAGCCACGAGCCGAGAGGGGGAAGATGATTGCCGTACACGACGAGATTCGATGGATTGGATATGGGCAACAGGAAGCTGGCGGCGTTGGCCACCAGGGCGCAGGCCAGCAGGTAAGGTTTTGGCTGGATACGGGCTCGGCGCACCGCGGCCAGCACCGCCGGGGTGAGCACGACGGCGGTCGCGTCATTGGACAGTAGCGCCGTAACGATGACGCCGGCGGCATAGATGAGCAGGAAGAGCCGCGCCGCGGATCCGCCGGAGCGCCGCACGGCGATGTCGGCGA
>JBAUHD010000224.1:0-8265 GCA_049680085.1 Acidobacteriaceae bacterium | reverse complement strand
AATTAATTGACATGATTCGGGGGCTTACTTTGGAGAATAGGGTGGCCGGCGCGAGGGGGAATTCCAAGACTCTCCCCCGAATAGATTCGTTCTGATCAGTTCTTAAGAGACGGAATCTTTACTATTGGCGTTTTCGATCTTACTTTTTTCGGCAATGAAACCAGATTTCCGTCGACCAGTCCTGCCCCCCCCAAGGCGTCTTCATCGAGGGCAAGTCCGTACTGTACATTCCAATATTGAACCGTCTCTTTAACGAAGGTATGACGAGCCGTCTGCGGATCCCTGCTGCGCAATCCCTCAAGAATTGCAAGATGTTGTTGAACAGCGGCAACTCGCTCGCGAATAGCATTGGGATTATCGGGCCATCGGTCCACAACTGAAAAAACGAATAGCTTGAAGCTGATGGCCTCCAAAGCTTCGCGTAGATATTGATTTCCAGCGAGTTCCCATATCTTGCGGTGAAACGAGGAATCGCAATCGTGAAAGTGCTTCACCTCGGTCGCAGCCATGCTTGAGCCAGCCATGGCGGTAACAATCTCACCCAGTTCTGCATCCGCTTCGGGGGGCAGGTTCTGTGCTGCCTTTCCAATTGCGATTGCCTCCAGAGGAATCCGGACCTCTTGGATGAGCTTATAGTCGAGAGGGCTCAGGTGGGTCACATACGTACCGCGCTGGGGAAGCTTGCGCATCAATCCTTGGTGAATCAACTCGCTCAGAGCCTCGCGGAGTGTAGGCTGGCCGATTCCGAGACGTGCCGCCCACTTTTGTTCGATAATTCGGTCTCCGCCCCTCAATTCTCCAGATATTATTGCCTCGCGAATAGCCCGAGCCGCCGCTTCGGGAGCAGTTTGCAGGTTAAGAAGTCCTGTCCCGGTCTTTTCTGATCGATACTCCATCTTATTCACCAAATTCTTTATTAAATTATTTATTATTGTACCAAGCTCCTCGGGTGAATTGCCGGTTTTTGGGGAGAGGCCGGGAGTCATGCCGTCGCGCGAGTTGCCCCCGTTGAGATGCCACCATCCACAAGTAACGTTTGGCCTGTCACATATGCGCTCGCATCGGAGGCCAAGAAAACCACTGCGCCGTCCAAGTCATTAGGCAAGCCGGGTCGCTTCAACGGAATGCGATCGATAATATATTCCAGCCATTTTTCATCTTTATAGAGAATTGAATTCTGATCTGTACGGAACCATCCCGGCGCGAGACAGTTAACCGTAACTCCATAGGCTCCCCATTCGTCGGCGAGGCTCATGGTGATTTGTTTGATTCCGCCGCGGCTTGCGCAATATGGAGCAATTCCCGCGTATCCAAAGACGCTTGTAACGGAACCAATATTAATAATCCGGCCATACCTTCGTTCGACCATGCCCCGCGCAAACGCCTGAGCTACAAAGAAAGCTCCGCGCAAATTGGTGTCTATTACTAGATTCCAGTCTGCCGGTGTTACGTCAAACGCTGGCTTGCGGACATTACAGCCCGCATTGTTCACCAGGATATCGACTTTGCCGAAGTGCCTGCACGCGATTTCCGCTGCCGCCGGAATACTCTCGACGTCGCATACGTCTAATTTGAGCGGAAGCACCCGACGCCCCAAAACCTCGATTTCTTCACGAAACGACGTGAGGTCCGATAAGTGCCTGCTGGTTATGACCAGATCGGCGCCGGCACGCGCAAGTGCTCTCCCGAAATGCTGGCCCAAACCTCTGCTCGCACCTGTAACCACCGCCACTTTCGTCGTCAGATCGAACGGATTTTCCATATTCCTCTATTTTTAGGGCCATTCCTCTATTTTCAGGGCCGCAGGATGACCTTCATCAAACCGGGCTCTTTTGCGTAGAGGCGATTGAACCATTCCGCCCCCTCGCTCAGAGGAGCTACGGTAGAAATCAATGGTGCTACCTGAATAGTTCCATTGCTCATCAACGCAATGCATTCGGGATATTCTCCAGCGGAAGCACAAGAGCCAAGCAAACGAAGTTGGCGCGTGACTACAACTTGTAGCGGAATCTCAACTTTCGGCGCCAAATTTCCGATCAGGGTCACAGTTCCTCCCCGACGCACGCTCTCAATCGCCGTCAGAATCGAGGCCTGCGCCCCCACGGCCTCCACCGCCATGTCGAATCCATACCCTCCACTCAATCGTCTGAGTTCTCCGACAAGTTCCGGGCAGTTGCCCTGCACGATGCCGTCTGCTCCAAGTCGTCTTGCCAGTTCCAGCCTGTTCGGATCGATGTCGACTGCGAATATCTTGCTGCAACCGAAGTAGCGGAGTGCTTGAATCGCCAAAAGGCCAATCATTCCTGCGCCAACCACCACAGCACTGCTACCGCGAACGATCGTAGATATTTTTGCGGCATGAACCGCAATCGATACCGCTTCAATGAGCGCAGCATTTTCAAAAGGAAATTTTTCGGGCAAAGCGTAAACGATGCGTTCCGGTACGACAACAAATTCCGCAAAGGCCCCGTGTCGACGGTACTCATTGCATGAAACCCCTAACACCTGCCGGTCTTCGCACAAATTTATCTGGCCAGCGAGGCAGAATCGGCAATTCCCGCAGGAGATAGTCGAATCGAATGTAACCCGGTTGCCCAACTGAAAGCGCTGAACCTCGGAACCGGTTCCGGCTACCGTGCCTGAAGCCTCATGACCCATGATAATAGGCGGAATCCGGCGGCCACTGCTGCCGTCGTAACCGTGCACATCGCTGCCGCAAATACCGCAGGCCTTCACCTCCACCAGGATGTCGTGGGGGCCGACTTCCGGTTGCGGTAAATCCCGTAGGTGGAGGGTTTGTGGTTGTTCCAATACAAGGGCTTGCATGTTGATAAATATAATCTATTATAGGTTCTAGGACAAGACGACCTTGTTCCTCGCAGAAGAGGTCGCGAAGCCAAAAAGGAGCTTCATTCTCGTAAGCGACGCTAATTGGCTGCAAGAAACGGGCCAGTTAGTCGTTGCTGGCCTTGGCTACTCCAAGCTGGCACAAGCGGACTAATGCCAAAATGCAGGTTCGTCGTGCAAGCCACCGTTCGTGATTCCATCCCAGGGCCATCGCACGTCATTGCCACGTACTTTTTGGTAATCGCCAAATTCTACTGCTTCTTCTGTTCTCGTTTTAGGTGAAACGATGAACTCGGTTTGTAATCGAAGCTATAACTGGCGCAGGTCGCATGAGTTGAACACAATTCCGAGCCTGACCGAAGCCGAGCTTGCCGAGTGGGCTTTGACACGTGGGGCAAGTACGCCAGCCGTATTGCACCACCTAGGCCGCGGCACTCGCGCTCGCCCTGCCCCCGCTGCCCGGTAGGCAGGAAGCCTCTTAGCGAACGGGGAGAGCCCTGCCATGTACTACCGTTCAGGCAACAATGTTTAATCCGCTCCTGCCGTAATCCGAATACTCCCGGACAATTTCCATCTTGTGCAAGGCAGCGTATTGACGGATCACTTCCAGTTGATTTCAGGAGAATACTGTTGGTGCTCGGCGGATATGCGTACGTATTGCGCTTCTCGGAGGATCAGAGGCGTATTTACGGACTCGGTAGAGGTCGTTTCTATTCGTATACCGCCAATACCCTACAGAATCGAAGTCCGCCATGCTGTTCGGCATCTGGTGAGTCCTCAAGAGACTCCATTTGAATAGTGGCGAATCGGCCTTCTTTTCGCGATAAGTCTAGAAATTTATTTTTGGGAGACGCACTGTGTGATTTCAATGTTGTGGTGGAGCACAGGAGGTCCGGTCCATTGTGTCGCATCCCGGACCGGCATTGCCATCGCGCTATCAGGGAATGTGATTCCCTGTTCCGCAAGGCGCCCGGATTGGGCAGAGAGCGCTATCCAGAATGCCCTTATCGCTGGCCAGAGAGCGCCAGAGCGAGGCGCGCAAACTGCTGGCAACCGGCGTGGACCCGATGGCGCAGCGCAAAGCCGAGAAGACAGCAGCAGACACCTCCTTTCAAAGCGTCGCCACCCGCCGGCGGCAGCATTGGCAACATGGGAAGAGTCCCCGCCATGTGGACTCTGTGAAACGCCGCATGGACGCCGATATACTGCCCATCCTGGGCGCCCGTCCTATCGCCGAGATCGAAGCACCGGAACTGGTGGCGATGACCAAGGCCATTGAAAAGCGCGGCTCGAGAGATATCGCCAAGCGCGCATCAACGGTCAGTGAGCGCATTGGCGATTACGCATTAACTGAAAGGAACAGAAATCAAGCCACCTGTTGAATTACCGCAACCGAGAGAGCCCCCGTTGCCGCATGCAAATCAGTCAGAGGACATCTTTTAGTGTGCTTCACTTCGCGTTTTTCGCCTCCGCGCTGGACTGTTGGGTGAAGCGTAGTACCGGGCTGTTGCAGGAATGCGGGTGGATTCGCGTCGTCAGCCGGTGTCTTGCCCTTAATCGCAATAATTACGTCGCCAGTTTGCAATCCAGCTTGCGAACCAGGGGCCTCCTGGCCGCTTCCGGCGATGGGCCCGCAAATCCGCGTCCGTTGTTGCCAATGAAGTCTGTGCCCAACGCGCGGACAAGATCGTTCTTGTTCGTGAACCCTGCACCGTCCGCAACAAGCACTCGAGCTTTGAACTGTGTAAGATGGACTCCGTGTTCATGAATGATGACCCTCTGGACGAAAAAACCAAGGAGAGGTTGCGGCACGACGTAGACGAGCACTTCCGCAATCAGGTTCCGCCTCCACGTACCCGCCGTCACATCTTCCTTCGCCTCTGGCTTCTGGTGATCGCGGTGGTTATCTTGCTCACCGTGACCGCAGGGCTCCTGCAGAAGTGGCTCTGGATGCGCCAGCTCCACTTCCTCGGCATCTTCTGGACCATTCTCTCTGTTCGATGGGCCATGTTCGGCGTGGCGTTCGCCATCGTATTCGCCTTCGACTGGATCAACTTCCGGTTCGCCGCCAAAACTTTGCTCGCCCTGCGCCAGAACCATGAAATCGTTAACGTCTCCCATGTCGATGCTCCCAACCCCATGCGAATCGACATCAACATTAACCCGCAGCTCCTGCCGTGGCTCATCGGAGCCGCCGTCGCCATCATCTCCCTCCTATTCGCGCTGGGCATCTCCTCGCAATGGGACACCTGGCTTCGCTTCCGCTACGGCGGGCACTTTGGATTGCTCGACCCGCTCTTCAAAATCGACGTAGGGTTCTATGCTTTTCATCTCCCCTTTTATGAGTTGTTGCAGAGCAGCCTCGCTTACCTCACCATCCTCACCCTCGCCGTTATTCTCCTCGCATACACGTCCGTCGGACTGCTCAACGTCAGCCCCGGCCGCGAGATTATGGTTCACCGGGGTATCCGGAAGCATCTGTCAGTGCTTCTTTTCGTCCTCGTAGCCGCCTGGGGATGGGGCTTCCATCTTGATCGCTACGATCTGGTTTATTCCACCCTCGGCGTCGTCTATGGAGCTGGCTACACCGCATCCCACATAACCCTCACAGTGCTGTGGATCATGGTCGGCGTGTCGGTCGCGGCCTGCGCGCTGCTCGTCCTCAATTTCTTTCGCCCGCACATCAAAGCTGTCATCGCCGGCGCTTTCATCTATGTGCTGCTCTACATCGGCGGAATCATCGTCGTCCCGCAGCTCTTCCAAAAGTTCGTGGTGCAGCCGAGCGAGCTGAGCATGGAAACTCCGTACCTGAAGAGCTACATTCAATTCACCCGCAAAGCCTATGGTCTCGATGCCATTCAGGAAACTTCTTATCCGGCGCTTTCTGATCTCACGCCTGAGGTAATCGCCCGGAACCAGGACACCATCCAGAACGTTCGCCTCTGGGACCCCAGACCGCTGCTGCAGACTTATCAGCAAATCCAGGCAATCCGTCTTTATTACCAGTTCTATAACGTCAATGTTGGCCGGTACCATTTATCGGATGGCTATCACCAGGTGATGCTCTCCACGCGCGAGCTTTCGCCGCAGCTTCCAGCCCAGGCGCAGACCTGGGTCAATAAGTATCTGCAGTTCACCCACGGCTATGGGCTGGTCATGAGCTTCGCGTCACAGACCGTCGGCGGAGGCTTTCCCAAGTACCTGATGCAAAACATCCCGCCCCAATCCGATTATGGACTGAAGATCACCCAGCCCGGCATCTATTACGGCGAAGCCATGCCCGGATACCGCATCGTCACAACCGGAGTAAAAGAGTTCGATTATCCCAAGGGCAACGAGAACGTTTATACCCGCTACACCGGAACCGGCGGCATTCCCCTCGACGGCCTTTGGAAAAGGCTCTTGTTCGCCTGGACGCAGGGGGACGCCAACATTCTGTTTACCTCCTACCTCCGGCCGGAGAGCAAAATCCAGATATGGCGAAGCGTCCAGCAAAGGGTCTCTCAGATTGCGCCGTTCCTGACCCTCGACTCCGATCCCTATGCTGTGCTGAGTGAGGGCAAGCTGTACTGGATTCAGGACGCCTACACCACTTCAGATAAATTTCCCTATTCCAGTCCCTACTCGAGCGACTCGGAACCTGACGTGAACTACATTCGCAACTCGGTAAAAGTCGTTGTGGACATGTACAACGGAACGGTCTCCTTCTACGTCATGGACCCCAACGATCCAGTGCTGGCGGTATATCGTCGCGCGTTTCCCGGAGTTTTCCAGGATCTTAGCCGTCTTTCTCCCGACCTGAAAAGCCATCTCCGCTATCCCGAAGATCTCTTCGCTATCCAGACCCACGAATACAAAACCTTTCACATGACCGACCCTCAGGTTTTCTATAACCGGGAAGACCTCTGGGATTCGCCTAATGAAGAGTACGGCGGCAATGTGATGGCCATGGAGCCGTATTACATCCTGATGAAGCTCCCCGGCAGCAACAGGCTGGAGTACCTGCTGATGACGCCCTTCACGCCGCAAAACCGGGACAACATGATCGCCTGGGTGGCTGCGCGATGCGACTTCCCTGGATACGGAAAGATGATCTTTTACGAGCTTCCCAAAGATAAACTGATCTATGGCCCCAACCAGATCGAAGCCATGATCGACCAGAACACAACTATCTCGCAGCAATTAACACTGTGGAACCAGAAGGGCTCTCAGGTCATCCGCGGTAAGCTGGTCGTCATCCCCATCGAAAACTCTTTCCTGTACGTGGTGCCGGTCTACCTCAAGGCCGAAGGCACGAACTTCCCTCAGCTCAAGCGCATTATCGCCGTCACAGCAGACAGGGTTGTCATGGAGCCAACGCTCGACGAGACGCTTGCCGATCTCTTTGGAACGCAGCAGCCACAAAATACAGGCGGAGCCGCACCCACACCCGTGAGCACGCAGCCGCAACAGCCGTCACCGCAGCTAAACGAGGCGCGGACGCAGCTGCAAGCCGCTCAGAAGGCAATGCAACAGGGAGATTGGGATAAGTTCGGAAAGGCCATGCAGTCCCTCACTCGCCTTCTGGGCAAGCCACAAAAGTAGCGCGCTGCCGTCCAGCCAGGCTCGATGAGTCACCGCCGGCCGCACTCCGCAGCTTCAGATCACTGATCGCGTGTAAACCCAATAGCGGTCGTGTCCCGAATCCGGCGCATGGGCCGTTCCGCTATCCTTACCCGGCATCCATCACGCAGCGGAATCCGACCGTTCCGGAGCGGTCTTCGCTCGGAGCCATGAGCAGGAACTTCCCGTGCTCGTCGTTGCGATAGGCCTGGGGAAAGTACCAGACGGAACTTTGCGGCTGATAATAGCTGCCGCCTCGTAAAGTCGCGGCTCGCGTATGCTCGTCGTCGAATTCATCGGTCCATTGCCACACATTCCCCACCATATCGTAAACACCGAAGGAACTGCGCCCGTTCGGGTGAGCATTTACATCGTCGGGACCGCGCAGCGTTCTGCCCTTGTCTGGAGGCGGCACCGCTGAGGGATCCCACTGATTGCCCCAGGGATAGAGCAGGCCGCGGCTGCCCTGCGCGGCGTATTGCCATTCCCATTCATGCGGTAGCCGCTTGCCTGCCCACCCCGCGTACGCGCGCGCGTCTTCCATTGAAACCCAGGTCACCGGCTTGTTCCCCCACCCCGCCGGATAGGTCCCAGCTTTCCAGTCCTTGAGGAAGTCGATGGTATCGGCGGGATGATAGTGGGTCGCGTCCATAAATTTCTTGTACTCGGCGTTGGTGACGGGATACTTATCGATCCAGAAGGAATGAATCTGCACAAAGTGGTCGTGATAACGCCGGGGAGAACTCTCCCAAGGATACTGAACGTCCACTCCCACGTCATCATGGCCCTCGATCTCGATTCCCTGCACCTCAAAGC
>JBAUHD010000223.1:0-4729 GCA_049680085.1 Acidobacteriaceae bacterium | reverse complement strand
TCTTTGGCTTCGCGCGTAGGCTCAAGGTCGCGATAGGCGTATCGGGGCATGGTGTCCTCGGAAACTATTCGACGGCAAAGACGGCGTGGACGGTGGCGGATTCCTCGATCTTTTGGGGATTGATGGCAAGAGGAGGAGGAGGCGGCGGTGCCGGAGCCGTCATCGCCGCTCTATACTGGCCTGCGAGCGGAATTGGGGCCTCCGGCACCTGATTGCTGGCGTAGAGCAGCGGCCCAAGATGCGCGTTCAGGCCCTTCGCCATCTGGTCCGCGACGGCCTGCGCGTGCTGGAGAGCCTTCGCGGCGGCCCGCGCCTGGAGCGCGGCGCGGTCCTTCACGTCCCAGTCAATCTGCCCGCTGTTGTTCGCGCCCGCTTCCACGGCGATGTGGAGCACGTTCTTCGCGTCGGGTGCCGACGTATGGACGGTCCAGGACTGCGCAAGAACGAACCGCCGCTTCGCCCGCTGCACCTCAGACTCGTTCGGCTCAAATTGAAAATTTTGCCGCAGGTTTTGGTTTTCGCTTTCGATTTCATTATCAGGAACGCCAGCCTTGTGGAGCGCGTCGATGATGGCGTTGGAGGCCTTTGATCCGGCGGCGTAGGCGGCGTCGGAGTCGGGCGCATACGCCTCAAAGCCGATGTGGACCGTGGCAATGTCCGCCGTCTCGGTCGCCTTGTCCGTCACGGTGACGGCGATGGTGCGGTTGTTCTGATTGACCTGAATGGTCTGGGCGAAGCCCGCAATTGCGAAGCCCGCAACCATCGCTGCAACACAGGAACTGCGAAGGGCGTTTTTCCTCATGCTCAACTCCTTACGATTTTCCGAACTCCCGCAACTGCTGTAGCTTTTCGCGTACCGCGCCGGAATCAATGGCCTCAGCCGCAAGCTGTACACCTTCTTCAAGCGTGCTGGCCACGCGGCCTACCTGCAATGCGGCGGCGGCGTTCACAACTACTATGTTGCGCTTTGCCCCGCGCTCGCCCGCGAAAATCTTCTCCAGAATCGCGGCGTTTTCCGCCGGACTTTCGCAGCCCACGAGCTCGCGCAAGGCCGCCTTTTTCATGCCGAAGACCTCCGGGACATAATGCACCTGCTGCACGCTCGCGCGTCTTCCGCCGAAGACCAGCGCGGCGTCGGTGGGCGAAAGCGCGATCTCGTCCATGCCATTGCGCCCGTGCGCGACCATTCCAAACTTCACGCCGAGCCGGGCCATGGCCTCCGCGGCGACCATGAGCTTGGCTCCGGAGTAAACGCCCATCACCTGCGCCGGAGCGCCCGCCGGATTGGTCAGCGGTCCGGCCAGGTTGAAGATGGTGCGGAAGCCCAGCGCGCGGCGCACCGGTTGCACGCGCTTGAGCGCGGGATGCAGCGCGGGTGCGTAAAGGAACATGAATCCGGTGGCCCGCAAGCAGGCCACGGCTGCGTCCGGCGTGAGCGTGACAGGAACGCCGAGCGCCTCCAGCACATCCGCCGAGCCGCACCGCGAAGTAATGGCGCGGTTGCCGTGTTTGGCGACGTGCGCTCCGGCGGCCACCGCTACCAGCGCCGCTCCGGTCGAAATATTGAAGGTGCCGAGTCCATCGCCGCCCGTGCCGCAGGTGTCCACAAGTCTCGCGCGCTCCTCATTTGCGAGCGGAAGCGGAACCGCGAGCGCGCGCATGGCTTCGGCCACGCCGGTCAACTCATCGGCGGTTTCGCCGCGCGTGGCGAGCGCGGTGAGCAGGGCGGCAATTTCCAAATCTGTCGGCGAGTCTTCCCCATCCGGAGGCGCAAGAATCTGCGTGATCAGCGAGCGCGCCTCGGCCCGGCTCAGCTTTGCGCCGTCCTCCACCACCCGCTTCAACAACTTTCTGAAAGCCGCCATAGGTTATTTAGTGTACCGTTCCGGCCGTTCCATGTGTCCCGCCCCAGCACCACCGTGGCGCGAAGCGCGTGTCGCGGGACGCGCAGTCCACCTGATAAACTGAAAGGTCTGCTGCAACGTAACCTTTCAAGCGCGGCTTGCCCGTGCGCGAGCGGCCCCGCGGTCAGTCAAGTTTTTCTGCTGAAAATTACCTATGAAAATTCACGAATATCAGGCAAAGGACATCCTCGCGAGATACGGCGTCGCCGTGCCGCGGGGAGAGGTGGCCAATACGCTCGACGAGGCGTTGGATGTGGCCAAGAAGCTTTTCGCGAACGGCGCGAAGGGCGTGGTCGTCAAGGCGCAGATCCATGCCGGAGGACGCGGCAAGGGCGGCGGCGTGAAGGTCGCCAAAAATATCGACGAGGCCGAGCAGTATGCCAAACAGATTCTGGGCATGCAGCTCATCACGCACCAGACCGGCCCGCGGGGGCAGAAGGTACAGCGTCTACTGATTGAAGAGACGGCGGCCATTGATCGCGAGCTGTATCTGGGCATCGTGCTGGACCGCGCGGCGGCGAGGCTGGTGTTCATGGCGTCGCAGGCCGGCGGCATGGAGATTGAAGAGGTCGCGGCGAAGGACCCGAAGGCCATCCACAAGGCGTACATCGATCCGGCGGTTGGCTTCCAGCCTTACCAGGCGCGGCAGCTTGCTTTTGCGCTGGGACTCAAGCCCACGCAACTGAACGAAGCCGTGAAGTTCATGATGGGGCTTTACAAGGCCTTCGTTGAAACGGACGCTTCGCTGCTGGAGATCAATCCCTTCATCACGACGAAGGATGACAAGCTGTTCGCGCTGGACTGCAAAATCAACTTCGACGACAACGCCACCTTCCGCCACAAGGACCTGAAGGAGTTGCGCGACGTGGCCGAGGAAGACCCGCTCGAAGTCGAAGCCTCGAAGTACGCGCTCAACTACATCCGGCTCGACGGCAACATTGCCTGCATGGTCAACGGAGCCGGGCTGGCCATGGCGACGATGGACATCATTCAGTACGCGGGCGGAATGCCCGCGAACTTCCTCGACGTAGGCGGCGGCGCCAACGAGCAGCAGATCGAGCACGCCTTCGAGATTCTGCTCTCGGACAAGAACGTGCAGGCGGTGTTCATCAACATCTTCGGCGGCATTCTGCGCGTGGACACGCTGGCACAGGGCGTCGTCGGCGCGGCGAAGAAGACCAATGTGAAGGTTCCAGTGGTTCTGCGGCTTGAGGGAACCAACGTTGAGGAAGGCCGTCGGATTCTGAAGGAGTCGGGGCTGAACTTCATCATCGGCGACACCATGCAGGACGCGGCCGGCAAGGTTGTAAGTGCAGCTTCTAGCCGTTAGCTTCTAGCTTTTAGCTGAAAGCTCGTGCGACAGCAGGCTGATGAGTAATAACAGGAGTTGATTTGGCACAGCCATTTCAGGATTTGCTGGTCTGGCAACGCGCAATCGAAATGACCGTTTCGATCTATGATGCGACACGGACGTTTCCGCGTGAAGAGATGTACGGCTTGGTTTCGCAATTGCGCCGTGCAGCCGTATCCGTAGCCAGCAATATTGCGGAGGGGCGGGGCCGAATTTCACAGGGCGAGTTTCGGCAATTCTTGGGAATTGCACAGGGTTCAAATTATGAGGTTCAGACCCAAATCCTTGTTTCAAAGCAACTCAAGATGGGTGAACCAGAGCAGTTAAAACAAGCTGAGAAGCTTAGCGTGGAAGTTGCTAAGATGCTCAGCGCATTCATCGCTTCGCTCGATAGCACGAGCTAGAAGCTAGGAGCTAAAAGCTAATGGCTGTATTGGTAGACAAGAACACTCGCCTCATTGTGCAGGGCATTACGGGTAAAGAAGGCACGTTCCACGCGAAGGGTTGCGCGGAGTACGGCACCAAGGTTGTCGGCGGAGTGACGCCGGGCAAGGGCGGCACCACGCATGAGGGCTGGCCGGTATTCAACACGGTGGAAGAAGCCGTGGAGAAAACCGGGGCAAACGCCACCGTGATCTTCGTTCCGCCTCCGTTCGCGGCGGACGCGATTCTGGAAGCGAATGAGGCCAAGCTGCCGCTCATCATCTGCATCACCGAAGGCATTCCGGTGAATGACATGGTGCAGGTGTGGAGCGTGCTGAAGAACTCCAGCTCGCGCCTGGTGGGGCCGAACTGCCCCGGAGTCATTTCGCCGGGCAAGGCCAAGATCGGCATCATGCCGGGTCGCATTCACAAGGAAGGCCACGTCGGCATCATCTCGCGCTCAGGGACGCTGACCTATGAGGCCGTCTATCAGCTTACGCAGCGGGGCATCGGGCAGAGTACGGCCATCGGCATTGGCGGCGATCCCATTATCGGCACCACGCACATCGACGCGCTGAAGCTGCTGAATGAAGACCCCGAGACCGAAGCCATCATTCTGATCGGCGAGATCGGCGGAACGGCGGAAGAGGCCGCCGCCGAGTACGTCAAGCAGCACGTGAAGAAACCGGTCGTAGGCTTCATCGCCGGACAGACCGCGCCTCCGGGCCGCCGCATGGGTCATGCCGGAGCCATCATCTCCGGAGGCCAGGGCACGGCCGCCGAAAAGATGAAGGCGCTGAAGGCGGCGGGGATTCACGTGGTGCAGTCGCCCGCCGAGATTGGGGAGACGCTGGCGCGGGTGATCGGGAAGGCTTAAAGGCAGCCGCTAGCTATCAGCTATTAGCTGTTAGCTGGCGTGCTTCTTCTGCTGCGCCCGGCGCATTCAACAAACTTCCACTAAACGGCCATTAGCTAGAAGCTAAAGGCCAGGAGCTAAAAGCTAATGCAACGCACGTTCAGCATCATCAAGCCAGACGCGGTCCGCAAGGGC
>JBAUHD010000222.1:0-1606 GCA_049680085.1 Acidobacteriaceae bacterium | reverse complement strand
GGCGAATCTTCTGCCCTTTTTCGAGCAGCAGCAGCATTCCGTAGTATGCTTCCGGCGAACCCAAACCGTAGATGCACGAGACGGACGAAACGATAATCGCGTCCCGCCGCTCAAACAGCGACCGCGTGGCGGAGAGCCGCAGCTTGTCCAGCTCTTCGTTAATCGTGGCTTCTTTTTCAATGTAGAGATCGCCCGCCGGAATATACGCCTCGGGCTGGTAGTAGTCGTAATACGAGACGAAATACTCGACGGCATTCCCCGGAAAAAACTGCTTGAATTCGTGATAGAGCTGCGCCGCCAGCGTCTTGTTATGCGCCAGAATCAGCGCCGGACGGTTCAGCTCCTCGATGATCTTGGCCATTGTGTAGGTCTTGCCCGAGCCCGTAACGCCCAGCAGCACCTGATGCTTCTCGCCCGCAAGCACGCCCCGCACCAGCTCCGGAATCGCCGTAGCCTGGTCGCCCCGCGGCCTGTAATCACTGACTAATTGGAAGTCCACACTTTATCGTAGCGAAAATCCGGCGAACCCAACCACCTCGCAGTGCTATTCTCAACATCGATGAAAATTTCTGCGAAATCCCTCCGCCTTTTTGCTTTGCTTCCTGCGCTGCTCCTCCTTTGTTCATTGCCCTCGAACGCCGCTCTCACAGAACCTCCCACAGCCTCCTACAATCCGGCGGCGAATCCCGGGGCCGTCGTCACCATCGGCAATGCCCGCTTCACCGTGCTGACTCCGCAGTTGATCCGCATGGAGTGGGCCGCCGACGGAAAATTTGAAGACCACGCATCCTTCGTCTTCCTCAATCGCCGGCTGCCCGTCCCGGCCTTCACGCAAAAGCGCGATGGAGAGCAACTCACGCTCGCCACTTCCGCGCTGCGCCTCACCTACAACGCGGCCACTGCCGACAGCGGCAAATTCTCCCCGGACAACCTCAGCCTTTCCTTCACGCTCGACGGCAAACAAGTCACCTGGCATCCCGGAATGGCTGACACCGGCAACCTGCAGGGCACCGCGCGCACCCTCGACGGCGCGCGAGGAGACCATTTGCAGGCCCCGATGGATCCCGGCCTGATTTCACGCAACGGATGGGTCCTGGTGGACGATTCCACGCGGCCCCTTTTTGACTCCGACAACTTCAACTTTGCGCATGGCGAGCAGAGTCCCTGGCCCTGGGTCATGGAGCGCCCCGCCGGCGACCGGCAGGACTTGTACTTCTTCGGCTACGGGCACGATTACAAACAGGCCCTCCACGACTTCGTCCGCGTCGCCGGACGCATCCCTCTTCCACCGCGTTTTGCCTTCGGCATCTGGTGGTCGCGTTATTGGTCCTACAGCGATCAGGAGCTGGACAACCTGGTCCACGGGTTCCGCGAAAACAGCACGCCTCTCAATGTCCTGGTCATTGACATGGGCTGGCACATCAGCCACGAACAGCTTGAGGCCATGCACGAAAAGGACCAATCCGGGCAAAGTCTCGGCTGGTCCGGATACACCTGGAACCATCTCCTCTTTCCCGATCCAAAAGACTTCCTGACCAGTCTGCACAGGCAGGGGCTCAAAGTAACGCTGAACCTGCACCCCGCATCCGGCATTCAGCCCTGGGAG